>CAZDQR010000018.1:0-19294 GCA_964507315.1 uncultured Roseivirgaceae bacterium | reverse complement strand
TGCCATTATTACTTTAGGGGAAAAGGAGATAACTATTGACGGAGTTGGGCGAGAACCTTCTAGAACATTAAGTATAAAGTAAACCCTATGAGTTAAATGGTCGTTAGTTGAAAAGCTAACTGCCTAATGTGATCTACAATTTAAAAATTTTACTTTTTGCCTGTGTAACTACCGTATTTTTATTGAAAGCCAATAAAAGTTCAGCAACACAAGTAAACCCGCCTCAGCTAAATAGAGTTTGGCTAAATGGCCAACCCTACCAATGCGATACAGCAATGTTGGCTATTTCTCGCATATCATTGCCTTATGGAAAAAACTTTTTTACAGTAGAATTTATTTCTATCACCTATAGCAACCAACATAAGTTGCAATACGAACATAAATTAATTGGTATTGACTCTAGTTGGATTTTCTCTGGCAATCAGCGCAGGGCTAGTTATGCTAATTTGGGGCCTGGTCGATACCCACTAAAAATAAAAGTGAGCCAAGATGGCCTTCATTGGGTGGAGAGTACTCAACATATTAATGTAGTAGTTACCCCTCCTTTTTGGGCGGTTTGGTGGTATCAGTTTTTATTGATTGCATTCATATTTTTATTACTTGGTGTTATTTATAAAGTAAGGGTAAATGCTGCCATAAATCAAGTACTAGAAATAGCTGAAATTCGTAAGACCGAAAGTGAATCGCTTAGGGTTATGATGGCGCAAGATTTTCATGACGAAATGGGGAATAAGTTAGCAAGCATTATTGTGTTGGTTAGTACGCTCCAAATCCTTATTAAGGATAAAAACAAAGAGGTGCTAAAAGCCCTAGCAAGAATAGAACTATCTTCCAAACAATTATTTGATGGCACCAAGTCGTTTATCTGGTCGATAAACCCTAAAAGTGATCAAATAGAGGAGATTATAAGTTACATTAACAAGTTTGGATCTGAATTATTCGAGCACACAACCATCGAGTTTACAGTTATAGATCGGCTTTCAGAAAAGGAAAAAAAGGCTAGTTTATCGGTAGGGTATAGCAGACAGCTTTTCTTTATCTTAAAAGAATGTATGACAAATACATTGATGCATTCTAATGCAAAAAAAATAAGCTTAATTTATGATGTTGATAAGTCTGCCAATAAGTTCTTAATTACGGTAGAAGATAATGGAAAAGGAGTTTCTTCAGAGCAGCTTAATTCGAGTCGAGGATTAAATAATATGAGAACTCGGGCTGCTAAGATTAATTATAATTTAGCTTTTTACCATAACCCTGAGGGGGGATTTGGCGTAAGCATAGAAGCCGACCTGCCAATAGGTTAGGTAGAATTCCCTAAAAGATAGGGTTGTAATACATACTTAAACTAACATAATTTTGGGCGGTCAATACAAAAAACTCAACAACATGCTTGACTTTAGAACTTGAATTGTCATAATAGAAGATAATGAAGCCGTTAAAGACGGCTATGCTTTAATACTCGGAAGCAACAGCGAATACAATGTAGTTAGCACCTATACAACAGCAGAAGCAGCTATTAAAAATCTTAGAAAAGATAACCCTGATGTTATTTTTACAGATTTGGATTTACCAGGAATGGATGGTATTACAGGCATTAAAAAAATTAAGAAGCTTGATCCTAAAACAAAAATAATTGTAATAACGGTGCATGAAGATAGCTCTATGGTGTTTGATGCCTTGGTAGCAGGTGCTAGTGGTTATATAACCAAAAGCTCAAACCATATTGAATTATTGCAAGCAGTGGAGCAAATTATGAATGATGGTGCTCCCATGAGTCCACATGTTGCAAAAATGGTGGTGGGGTCATTTCAGCGTAGCAACGATACTCCATTATCAAATAGAGAAACCGAAATTTTATCTTTATTATCTACTGGAAAAACATATAAAATTGCTGCTGATGAATTGCATATTGGTATGGAAACGGTAAAATCTCACGTTAAAAATATTTACTCAAAGCTACATGCTAATACTAAGTCCGAAGCACTAGAAATTGCTCGTAGAGATAACCTTATTTAATCGCAGGGCGATAACCCTATTTATTTATCCCCAATTACCTTTAGCCTCTAATTTTAGAGGCTTTTTATTTGAGCGATATATGGTAGTATTACCGTTTATCATTTTTTGATACCCATAATTAGCTCCCCCATTATTTACACCCTTTTATAGTTAGCGAGAAAGGAAGAATAGTATAGATATATCCCAAATTTATCCCTCATAAATCGGTATTTATAAAATATCTGTGCCTTTTAATGCTGATAACGCAACCTTTTTAAACCCTAAACACTGCAATATTTGGCGCACAAGGGGGGGAGTATAGGAGTTGAACGCTGACCACTTTTGAGACGTGGACAAGTTATGTCTTGTTTCCACTTAAATCTATTGTTCAACTTAATACAGATTGTATGAAAAAAATTCTACAAGTATTTGTGCTGGTCGGTGCGTTGTTATCAACTACGTGGCTTCAAGCACAAGATCGAACTGTTTCCGGAAATATTACTTCCTCGGATGATGGGAGTCCAATTCCGGGGGCAAATGTGCTCATAAAGGGCACAACAGACGGAACGGTTACCGATGTTGATGGTAACTATAAATTAACTGTTACTGGTGATGCTACAACTATAGTAATCAGCTTTATTGGTTTTACCTCCCAGGAGGTTGAAATTGGCACCAGGTCAGTAATTGATGTTTCAATGGCTACAGACTTAACTGAGCTAAGCGAAGTAATAGTTACTGCTGTTGGTATCGAAAGAGAAGCAAAAGCACTTGGCTACTCAGTTGTCAAAGTAGGAGGAGATGACCTCCAGCAAAAATCTGAACCAGATCCTTTACGAGCACTGCAAGGCAAAGTAGCAGGAGTTAATATTCAAGGCTCAAGTGGGGCTGCAGGTTCTGCTACTAGAATTACTATTAGAGGTAACTCTTCTTTATTAGGCAATAACCAACCACTTTTTGTGGTAGATGGCGTACCCTATAATAATAGTGTAAACAACGGCACCAATCAATTAGTTGGTGGTGGGGCTTATGGGTCAAGAATATCGGATTTAGATCCTAATAATATTGAATCGATGACGGTTCTAAAAGGAGCTGCTGCTGCATCATTATATGGTTCAAGGGCAGCAAATGGTGTTATCTTAATAACTACTAAATCGGGTAGTGGGGTGGCGTCTAAAAAAGGCTTAGAAGTTACCATTAGTTCTTCATACTCTGTTGAGCAAGTAGCTAATCTGCCAGATTATCAGAATACTTATGGAACAGGTACAAACTTTGGATACCAGCAGGTAAACGGTTCTTGGGGAGCCCCTTTTGTAGGTACACAACCTTATGCAAGTGTTACTAACATTCCACATTGGTATGATGGGGTTATTGGGTTTGAAGATTTATGGGGAACAACGGTGCCTTACCAAGCATACCCAAATAATGTGAAAGACTTTTTTGATACTGGTAGTATTTGGGATAACTCGGTTAGTATTTCTGGTGGAAATGAAAAGTCTGTTGTAACCGCAGTTGTGTCTGATTTACGACAAGATAGTTATATTCCGGGATCTAAATTTGATAGAACTTCGGTAAGTGTTGGTGGTAAAACGGAGTTAGATAATGGCTTAATTATTAATTCAAACTTAACGTACAGTAATGCATTTCAGCACACATTTGCAGGTGGTGCAAATAATGCCATTGGCAACGCTTCTGCATTTGCAAGAACATTATACTTAGGTAGAAACTGGGATTTGCAGGGTACTCCTTACATTAACCCGCTTAATAATTCCAATGCTTTCTTTGTAGGTACAGGTCAAGCAGATAATCCATTATGGTCTGTTGAAAATTCTGGTGTTGAATCTACAACTAATCGTTGGGTAGGTAGCCTAGGTTTAGGGTATGAAATAAATGAGTGGTTTGCCGTAAATTACAAATTCGGTTTTAACGGGTATTCTCAATCACAATCACAATGGTTTAGACCAGGTGGTAGGGCAGCTGCAGGCGTAGGTCAAATAACCAATACGTTTACAACATTTGGTGAAATTGAATCAAATTTCTTGGTAAGTTTTTCTAAAGACCTATCCGAGTCATTAAGCCTTAGAGCAATTGCAGGACATAACTTAAATCAAAGAACAGTTAACAGTGAGTCTGTTCAAGGGTCTAATTATGTAATATTTGATAATGATAATATCAATAATACTAACTTCTTAATTCCTTTCGGTGGAGGCTTTAGCCAACGAAGATTAATTGGTGTTTTTGGAGATGTTACTTTAGGGTATAACGATTATCTTTTCTTAAACCTTACAGGTAGAAACGATTGGTCGTCAACGCTTCCACAAGGGGCAAATAGTTTCTTTTATCCATCTGCTAGTTTGTCATTTATTTTTACAGATGTAGTAAATATTTCACCATCGATATTATCGTATGGTAAAGTAAGAGCTAGTTTTTCTGAAGTAGGTAATGATACAGCGCCTTACCAATTATCTCCTGTTTATGTAGTAAATGCAAATGGCATTAATAGTGCGAGCCCAGATGCTACATCAATGCCATTTAATGGTATACCAGGGTCAACTTTATCTAACACAGAAAGAGACCCTAATCTTAGACCAGAAATTACGCAGGAAATAGAAGTGGGCTTAGACCTAAAGCTTTTAAATAATAAAATTGGGCTTGATGTATCTGCTTATACCAGAGAATCAAGAGATCAAATTATTCCAATTTCACTTCCTAATTCATCAGGTTTTACCTCATTCTTTACAAATGCAGGAGTTGTATCTAATAAAGGGATTGAAGTAGGATTAGATGTTACTCCAATTGAATTGCAAAATGGCTTTAAGTGGAATATCTACGGTACGTTTACCTTAAATAGAAACATTGTTGAAAGCTTAAATCTTGAAGGAACCGATGAACTAGTATTAGGTAACACTTTTGCAGGTTCAGTTCAAGGAATTCACAAAGTAGGTCAACCTTATGGCTTAATTAAAGGAACAGCATCTGCAAGAGATGATGAAGGAAATTTACTTATTGACCCGTCTAATGGGCAATTAATAAGTGATATCACACCTCGATTTATAGGAGATCCTAACCCTGATTATATTGTTGGTTTAACCAATACTTTTTCTTGGAAAGGAATTTCGCTTAATGCTGTGTTCGATTGGAAACAAGGAGGCGATATGTACTCAGTAACCAATCTGTCATTATTAGGTAGAGGAGTAACATCAGATACCGAAGATAGAGAAGTAAACGTAATTATTCCTGGTGTTTATGGCGATCCTAATACGGCCGAACCAATTAGAGATGAAAATGGCAATAAAACTGTAAATCAAACAGCGATTGAAGTTAATAGTGCTTATTTCGGTAATTCTTTTGCTATTAACGGGCAAGATGAGTGGAGTATTTGGGATGCAACTGTATTCAGATTAAGAGAAGTGAGTTTAGCATATACGCTTCCTGCTTCTTTATTGAGCAAAACTCCATTTGGATCAGCTTCTATTTCAATCACTGGTCGTAACCTGTGGTATAAGGCACCAAATTTTCCTGAAGGCTCCAATTTTGATCCTGAAACCAGTCAGTTTGGTAATTCTAACCTGCAAGGTTTTGAGTTTACTTCGGCTCCATCAGTTAAGCGATATGGAGTTAATCTAAGGTTTACATTTTAATCCGATAATTTAAATTGAAAACAATGAAAAAAACAATAAACAAAACCCTCACCCTATTAGCATTAATTGTAGTGCTTACTGGGTGTAAGGATTATTTGGACATTAATACAGATCCTAATAATCCATCAATTGTATCCATCAATCAGCTGTTACCAGCTGTGCTTACCAATGTAGCATTTTCTACAGGTAATGCAGGTGGACTAAATGGCCATGTAGCTACTGTTATGCACCAAACAGTGCAAAGAGGTGGTTTAAACGATTATAATGTACAGTCCAATGATTTTAATATTGGTGTAACTTGGAACTCTCTATACTCCGGTGCACTCACAGATATTAGACAAATTATTGCTCTTGGAACGGAGAGTGAAGATTGGCATTATGTAGGTATTGCACAAATTAATAAAGCCTATATCTATTCTATTATGGTAGATGTTTGGGGCGATGTGCCTTATTTTGAGGCCAATTTAGGAGCAGAAAATCCGTTTCCTAACTATGATGGAGGGGCAAATATTTATGCCGACCTTCAATTATTATTAGATGAAGGAATAGCCAACTTGGCTAAATCATCTAGCTTAAGCCCTTCTACAGATGATTTTGTATATGGTGGTGATCTAGATAAATGGAGAAAATTAGCAAAATCGCTTAAATTCAAATTGTATGCGCAAACCAGGTTGGTTGCGAATGTATCGTCAGAGTTAAATGCTTTATTGGCAGAAGGCGATATGATTGCTAGTGCATCTCAAGATTTTGAGTTTGCATATGGCACAAGCCAATTGCCGGAAAACAGAAACCCTGGATTTGTACAAGAGTGGGCTCCTAACAGTGCTAACTATTATGTTAGTCCTTACTTTTTCGAAGTAATGAGAAGCTCTGATACATTTGGTCATGGTGGTATTCAATTTGGCCCTACAGATCCAAGAATTCCTTATTATTTCTTTAATCAATTGCCAAACGGTGCGGTAGATTCTGATGCGCAAAATCCTTGTTCATATTGCCCATCTACTACGGGTACCGGATTTTTATCTATCTACGCATTTTCCTTTAACATAGATCCTAATGAGGGTTTTGGGCAAGGTCAATCACAATCTGTTATAGGCCTTTACCCTGTGGGTGGAAAGTATGATGATGGTGCCGGAGGTATTGCTTCGTTAACATCTTCTTTAGCAGGCCAAGTAAACGGCAACGGGTTGGTTGCACAACGAATGTTGCCAAGTTTTGAGCTAATGTACCTGCGAGCAGAGCTTGCTTTGGCAGGTGTTACATCAGAAAATGCTAGAACCATGTTAGTAAATGCAATGGATGCTTCGTTTGCCAAAGTAAACGATATAGCTAATAGTGCTGGGGCACCACTAATAGATGGCGGAGCAATCACTATTTATCAGGATGCTGTGTTAGCCATGTACGATGGTGGGTCTGCTGATTTGCGAATGGAAATTATTATGACACAAAAATGGATTGCCTCTTTTGGAAATGCACTAAGTGTGTATAATGATTATAGAAGAACGGGTTATCCAAGATTGCACGATGGCAATACAGATGCTTTAGTTAATACAGTGCAGGGCCGTTCGTTTCCAGTTTCTTTTCCATATACCAATGGTGAAATTACAACTAACCCTAATGCGCCTGCGCAACGCGTGATAGCAACAGACAAAGTATTTTGGGACAACTAATAAATAGAGAAAAATGAAAAATATATTCAAATTTATAGCAGTTCTTGGGTTTGTGTTCGTGTTAAACTCTTGTAGAGATGAAGAGTCAATTCGAATACCAGATTTAGGAGATAAAGGCCCTAATGTTAGGGTGGTAATTGATCCAAGTTTTGGGTTTATCGATTTTGAAAACCTTTCGGGTTCAAAGGCGAAATATGATTTGTATTCCGTTAGTACCAACCTAAACATGGTTGAGCTAAGAGTTTTTATGACATCGGCAAGTGGTATGAGTGATACCGTTACCATGAGAACTTACACTCAGTCTGAGATTAGTGCTGCTGGAGGACAAGTTTTAGGAGAAGAAATTTCTGTACAAGAAATGGTAGATGCCCTTGGAGTTGACTTAGGTGATATAGTGGGCGGAGACAACTTTACCTTAATAAATAGAACTACAATGGCAAATGGTACAGTGTACCCAGCCACAACTGTTCAAGGTAATTCAAATGTTACACCAAACATTTCAGGAGCTTCTGGTACAACAAGTTTCTTTAGTGCTTTTGTGTACTTTGTTGGTTGCCCTTCAGATCCACTAAATTTTGTGGGTGATTACACAAGTATTATTACTGGTGGTAATTACTTTGGTGGACAAACTAACGATAATGTTACTATTGCATTTAAGGGTCCAGAACCTTTTAGATATGTAATTTCTGACATTAGTGCTTTAGCCTATGTGCCATTTGGTGGTGCCGCTTACCCTGGCGATTTCTATGATATTTGTGGTGTGCCTCAAATGTTGCCTACGCAAACTTTTGGTTTAACAACTGATACAGGTGGAGGAACATGGGATTCAGCAACTGGGGTTCTTACTTTAAATGTATTTGAAGCTAATAATGGCCTTTCTTGGACAATTGAATTCACTAGAAAATAATGCGACATATGAAAAATTATAAATCTATTTATATAGCACTTTTCTTAGGATTGATTCTAAGTGCGTGCGTTACCGATTTTGAAGAGGCTAACCCCTCAAGGCCGTTAGATAGCCCTGCAGGAATTGCAGCTGACCCTGTGGGAGATGGCTTAATTGCTGGCCCTGGGAGAGATGGAAACACGTTTACCTGGGTGCCCGTCAATGGGAAACTTACATTTGTAATTGAAATAACCGATGCACCTGGTTTAATTGAAGATGTAGATGTTGTTTTGTCGAACACCGTACAACCAGAAGATTTGGGAACGGTAGAGGTAAGTTTAGGAAGTGCCGAAAATCAATCAGTTGGCACAGTAACAGTAACTTATACTGCAAAGGATGTTGTGGGAGAGGAAACTATTTCAATTATTGTAACAGATGGTCAAGACCCATCTAAATCAACGACCTATGATTATCCTGCTATTAAAATCACCGATACTAGTACGTGTTTATCTAATCAAAACCTAATTGGTTTTTATAACACAACTACAGATGGTATAGATGGCCTTACTGGAGATTCATTTGCAGGATTAGAATCTACAGTAGAACTGTATTTCTTGTCGTTTAACGATCCTGGATTATACCGATTCTCTGATGGTTCTTTTGGGCTATATGGCTCTCAAGGCTACGGAGGTAATTTTATTAACGTAGAAATTTGCGGTGATAATGTTGTTAATGCAAACGAAGAGTTTGCAGATAGTTATGCAGGCACCATAAGTGCCGATGGTGTAATTACGATAACTTGGAGTAATACATTTGGTGATTCTGGTGTTACGGTAATGACACCGCAATAGTTTGATTGTAGAATGATTAGTGAAAAGGCTATACCCAACATGGGTGTAGCCTTTTATTTAATGATGTCTTGCCTACCGATTAATAGCTTTTCTGTTATTGGTGTAAACAAGTGCTAAGGAATTATTTGCCCAAATTTTTTGTTTAATCTGTCACGAGCCAAATCTTAAAATCATAAATATGGTCACAAAAAAATTTATTGTTCGTAACATCTTATTGGGGGTTTTCCTGTTTTGTTTCTTTAATGTTAATGCCCAAAACATTAACACCATAGGGATAATACAACAAAGCAATAATGTATATGATGGCTATACGTTGTTTTCTCCAATGTCGCAAAAAAAGACATTCTTGCTTAATAATAATGGCGAATTATTACACGAATGGACGAGCATATCGGAACCTGGCCACACAGTTTATTTAAACTCTGATGGCACGCTGTACAGAACGGGAAAAATTGAGATAAACACCAATAATAATTTTGTAGAAGGCCTTGGTGGAGGAGGCAAAGTGGAGCGGTACGATTGGGACAGCAACTTAATATGGGAATATACCTATGCCAATCAAACGGTAAAACACCACCACGATCTTCAAGTATTACCCAATGGTAATGTCCTTATCTTAGCTTGGGAGCTAAAAACGAATGAAGAAGTGATACAAGCAGGAAGAGACCCTAGTAAATTAGAATCGGTTGTGCTTTGGCCAGATCATGTTATTGAGGTGGAGCCAGAAGGCTCAACTGGAGGAAAAATTGTGTGGGAATGGCATGTATGGGATCATTTAGTGCAAGATTTTGATAATACTAAAGATAATTTTGGCGTTGTGGAAAACAGTCCGAATCTCGTAGATGTTAATTATTTTAAACATGATAATGCAGATTGGAATCACATTAATGCGATGGATTATGATGTAGATAAAGATCAAATAATTTTAAGCGTTTGGGCGTTTGGGCGTTTGATGAGTTTTGGATTATTGACCATAGCACCACAACAGAGCAAGCAAAAGGCCATACGGGCGGTGTGTCGGGTAAAGGTGGAGACCTTCTTTACCGTTGGGGAAACCCTGCAACTTATAAGAAAGGAGTAGATACAGACAAAAAGCTATTTCAGCAGCATAATGTACATCGTATTCCTGATGGAATGCCCAATGCAGGCGACATTATGCTGTTTAATAACGGCACCAATAGGCTAGGCGATATTTTTTCAGCCATTAATATTATATCAACTCCTGAAGATGCGAATGGTAGTTATACTTTAAATGCAGACGGTGTATTTGAACCTGCTGATTATACATACACGTACACTGCACCCACAAGAAAAGACTTCTTTTCTGCTAAATTTTCGAGTGTGCAGCAATTAAGTAACGGCAACCTATTGGTTTGCAAAGGACCGCAAGGAGAGTTTTTTGAGCTTGATAATAATAATAACATTGTTTGGAAGTACATAAACCCGGTTTCTCCCAATGGGCCACTTACACAAGGAGACTCACCTCTAGGTATTAATTCTACTTTTAGAGCACAAAAACTTTCTACAAATTATGCAGCATTTGAAGGAAAAAACTTAGATCCACAAGGAGTGTTAGAGTTAGAACCTGAGGTTATTGCTGGGTTAAAAACTATGGATAAGAACGCTATACTTGTGTACCCAAATCCTGCTTTAAACCACATTAATATCAGTGGCTTAGAGGGTAATAATAATGGTGTAAAAGTATACTCACCCCAAGGCAATTTGGTAATTGAAATAACTGATTACAAAACCAATAATGTTGTTTATTTAGATGATTTACCTAACGGGTTATATCTAGTAAAAGTGAATGAGGTTATGGTTCAAAAACTATTATTATTTAGATAAGAGTGTGTTATAGTAGTTAACTAATGCAATCATCTCTTGTTCGTTCTTAAGCTTTAGTTTATTCTTTTTGGCGTACTTTTCAACCTTAGAAAAATAGGTTCCAAAAACTGCTTTACTCTTTTTTAAGGAAGTTGAAAGTTTCACGATCGTATTATTATCATCAAGGTAATAACTACTCTTTTTAATTATTTTATTATTCCTACTTCCCGTATCTGTGGTGGGCGAATAATTTGCTTTTTGGGTTTCTAAAAAATAATTTTTATACAATTTCACTTTGTCATCAACTAATATTTTAACGATGCCTTTGTGCCCTATTATAAATGAGTTTTCAATGTTATTTAGTGATATAAAATGGCTGTTAAGGGTTGTTGATTTGCCTATAAAATAGAATTCATCTAATATAGAAACTACACAGACTTTGATTTGGCCATCTACTTTTATTTCTAAGTTTTGATGTTGCAAATCATATCTAAGTTGGAAACCTTCATATAAAGGAGTTCCGTTCATTGCAAAATTCCCAAAATGCCAATTGTCATCTAAATAAACATTGCCTTCAGTTTTGGGTGGCGGAAGCTTAATGTCTCTAATAACTTGCCCCGGGTTTACATCTAGGTCAAAAACGGCAACTTGGTTTTGTGCTGTAAGCACATGAGTAGATAAAAGTGGAACAAGCAAAAACAGGTATTTCATACTATTAATTTATGCTAATATAGCTAGGTAAAATGGCTCATATATCCCCCATAAATGGCCAAAATAGCGAAGAAATATTTTTTGTGTATTTTGCATTAGAAAATTTCTACTATGGCAATTTTAATAACTGAAATCACAGATGCTCAAAATCGCATAGAACCCTTTGTTCATAAAACTCCGGTGTTATCCTCTGCTTATTTTAATCTACTTACAGAGGCAGAATTATTTTTTAAATGCGAAAATTTTCAAAAAGTGGGAGCTTTTAAATATCGGGGAGCTACAAATGCAATACTTCAATTAGCTGAAGAAAAAAAAGCAAAGGGAGTAATTGCTCACTCATCGGGTAATCATGCACAGGCATTGGCTTTAGCGGCCAAATCGCAAGGAATTATAGCCCATATTGTAATGCCTTCCAATGCACCAAAAGTTAAATCAGAGGCTGTGGCTGGGTATGGGGCTAAAATTAGTTTTTGTGAGCCAACATTGGCTGCTAGGCAATTAATGGTAGCAGAGCTAATTACAGAATATGGATACACCGAAATTCACCCTTTTGATAACGACCACATTATTGCAGGGCAAGCCACATTGGCTATGGAATTAATAGAGGAAGTGCAAGACCTTGATGCCATTATTACCCCAGTAGGTGGTGGAGGTTTGTTGAGCGGCACTGCACTTTCGGCTCATTATTTTGGAGAGCAGATTCGAGTTTATGGAGGCGAACCTCAAAATGCAGACGATGCAAAGCGGTCTTTAGATGCAGGAGAGCTTATTCCTATGATTAACCCTAATACCATTGCTGATGGCTTGTTAACATCTTTAAGTGAAAGAACATTTTTAATAATTAAAGAACATGTTTCAGATATTTTCACTGTTACTGAAGAGGAAATAAAAACAGCTATGAAGCTCGTTTGGGAGCGAATGAAAATTATTATTGAACCGTCTAGTGCCGTTGCGGTGGCTGCAGTGTTAAAAAACAACAAAGTGTTTAAGGCCAAGAAAGTAGGCATTATTACTAGTGGAGGGAACGTGGATTTTGGTAATTTGCCGTTTTTAGAATAATTACAAACTCTATTAATTCTCTATGTAACTTTGGGCTTCATTTCAGTTAAGTGGTTAAGAGATCACGTAGCTTAATATGCCCTTTTATGAATCCATCTGAATTTTATACGGCTCATCTCGAGCAAAACCTTGCAACTCAAAAGGTATTAACAAAAAAATCGAACTTATTTTCTACCGTCCGAGTGCTGGTTTTTATCGTGTTTTTGGTAGCCATTGTTTATGAAGTTAATGCAAGAGAGATGCAAACCTCATTATTGCTCGCACTGTTTTTAGTTGGCATACTAGTGGTGTTTGTAAATATGCATAATAAGCTTAAACAACGTTTATCACTTATTTCGAACTTAGTTGATTTATCAATGCTAGAACTTGATAAACTCAAAGGGGTGTATAAAAATATTGAAGATGGTATTGAGTTTGCTAACGACCACCATCCTTATAGTTCCGACCTTGATTTTTTTGGCCAAAAATCCATCTTCCAATTTATTAATCAAACAACCTCCTTTTTGGGCAGACAAAAATTGGCAATTTGGCTTTTAAATGTTTCGGAGAAATCAGAAATTTTAAAACGGCAGGCTGCTGCCAAAGAATTAAGTAAAAATCAAGAATGGTGCTTAGAATATAGAGCTGAAGGTACTGGGGAGCATATTAATGAAAAGGAATTTTCTTCATTTAAAAGTTGGCTACATGAAAAGCCTGTTCTTTTAGGAAAAGGGTACTTAAAGGTTGCCATCATTATCATTCCACTATTAGTTATACTAACATCAGCAGGTGCATTTATGTTTGATTATACATTATGGGCTAATCTGCCTTTCTTGCTTGTATCCGGGATTTTATTAGGCAAACAGCATAAATATGCCCTACAAACGGTAAATAGCACATCAAAAGCATTGGCTACTTTGCGCGTTTTGGCCAAACAATTGGCGTTAATAGAAGAATCAAAATTTGACTCAAATTACTTAACGGAGCTTAAAGAAGCTGTTGCATTAGGCCAAGTAGCAGGAGTAGAAATAGAGAAGCTTCATGCTTTGCTCGATAACCTGCAAGCCCGTAATGGGATGATGCACGTGTTTATTAACTTCCCCTTTATGCTTGATATTCGCTGGCTTTTAAAACTAGAAGAATGGCGTAGCCAAAATGCCACTCATGTTGAACAATGGTTTGAGTCTTTGGCCACTACGGAATGCCTAGTGAGTCTGTCTGGACTTTATTTTAACCATCCAAGCTGGATTACTCCATCCTTTTCCGATTCTGATTATTATTTTAAAGCGAATAACCTTATCCATCCAATGCTAGGAGCCGAAGGTATATCTAATAATTTTAGCTTTGATGGCAAGGGAAATACTAGCTTAATTACAGGGCCAAATATGGCCGGTAAAAGTACTTTTTTAAGAACTGTGGCTACCAGTTTTGTGCTTGCACAAATTGGGGCACCGGTAAGAGCAAAGGCGTTTACACTTAACCCAAGTGTACAGGTATTTACAGCTATGCGGGTAAAAGATAATCTTTCTGAAAGTGTGTCTTCTTTTTATGCGGAGCTAGAGCGTATTAAACAGCTCATCGAAAAAGTAAAAGCAGGAGAGCAATGCCTCTACTTTTTAGATGAAATTCTAAAGGGCACTAATTCTGCCGATAGGCATAAAGGAGCAGAAGCGTTAATACGCCAACTCCATACACTTGAGGCAACAGGCTTTATCTCTACCCACGATTTGGAGTTAGGAGAATTAGCAGCTAAAGAAAATTTTGTGCAAAACTATAGTTTTGAAAGCGAGATTAGAGAAGGTGAGATTACATTTGATTATACCATTAAAGAAGGTATTTGTTCTAGCTTTAATGCCTGCGAGCTTATGCGCCAAATGGGCATTGAGGTTAATTAGTATTTACGCACTAACTATTCAGAATTCACTGCATCGAGTTTTAGCTACAGAACATCGTAGTAAATAGCGAATGCATAAAATCCACCAAAGGGAGTTAGCCAATTCCAATTTGTTCTAAGATTCAGTTCTATGTAATTTTATACGTTTGCTCGAATGAGCTTAATCAACCAAAACCGCTATGAATAAAACCAACCAGCGAATAGAAACCCAATACGTGTGTACCAATCTATATAAAGATATTGTGGTTCGCCTTGAGGAGCAGAACATTGATCTTAACCAAGTAACGAGAGCCCATATTGCAGGGGTAGATGAATTTCATGTGCGAGGAGTACAAGTAACCAAAGAATTGGTACAAGAAATAGACTTTCAAAACTTGAATGTACTTGATGTAGGCTGTGGCTTGGGAGGCCCAGCAAGAATGCTAGCTGATGAGTTTAATTGCACTGTTTCTGGCATCGATATGAGCCATGATTTTATAGATGCTGCACAAAAATTATCTGCACTTGTAAAAACCAATGGCTCTACAGAATTTGTACAAGGCGATGCGCTAGACCTTCCCTATTCTGATAATTGTTTTGATGTAGTTTGGACTCAACACGTGCAAATGAACATTGAAGACAAGACCAAATTTTACCAAGAAATTGATCGAGTGCTTAAACCAGGAGGTTCCTTTATTTACTACGATATATTTAGAATTGGAGACAATAATATAAATTTCCCTGTGCCCTGGGCGGATAGGGATGAAGTGAGCTTTTTGGGCACCAAACACAATATGGACTCCATTCTTACCAAACTTGGTTTCACCAAAACTCAAACTAAAGACCAAACTAAAAAAGGAGCTACCTTTTTTAGAGGTATGCTAGAAAAAATTAAGTTGAGTGGGCCTCCAAAGCTGGGATTAAATGTGCTTATGGGAGCTTCTACCAAAGATAAAATAGGCAATATTTTAAACGGGTTGGAAACTGGCAAAATTGAACTCGAAAGTGGGGTTTATAAAAAATAGCTTTTCGTAATTTAGAGGTGAATTATCACTTTGCGATTATGAACAGGAAACAAGTAGATTCGAACATCAGTTCTTTAGTTAGAACCACTTTGATGTCATTATTGATGTTAATGGTTATATTTCTTTTTAGTGGATGCGAACCATCTGCACCCGAAGAGAAAAGTTCTTCAGAAGCTGAAGTGCTAGAACTACCTATTCAATTAACATTAACTCAAGCAAATAACTTGGCTAAACTACCCATGGCTTGTATGCAAAATGAATACCCAAACAAACTGGGTCAAACCATTGGTGGCAACGAAGATATTAAAGAACCTCACCAGCTCCATCCCGCTTTTTATGGTTGTTTCGATTGGCATTCTGCTGTTCATGGCCATTGGTCAATCGTAAAACTATTAAAGGGTTTTCCAGAATTGGATGATGCAGATTTGTTCAAGCAAAAATTGCTTCAAAACATGTCTAAAGAAAATATTGAACAAGAGTTGCTGTATTTTAATGGAGAACATAACACCAGTTATGAGCGTACCTATGGGTGGGCTTGGCTGCTAAAATTAGTAGAAGAAATACATACGTGGAATGACCCCATAGCCAGAGAGCTGGAAGAAAATCTATCGCCTCTAACCGATTTAATCGTTCAACGCTATATCGAGTTTTTACCCAAGCTTACATATCCAATTAGAGTGGGAGAGCATACCAATACAGCTTTTGGGTTATCATTTGCCTGGGATTATTCTACCACTTTAAAGAACGATTCGCTAAAAATGGCTATTAAAACCAGAGCCTTAGCTTTTTATGCCAACGATGTTAACTGCCCATTAGGCTGGGAACCTAGCGGGTACGACTTTTTATCTCCTTGTTTAGAAGAATTGGATTTAATGCGCAGGGTATTAACTCAATCAGAATTTGAAATATGGATAAGCAAATTCTTGCCTCAGTTAAAATCAAAGGACTTTAAATTAGAAGTTGGCAGAGTTGGAGACCGAACAGATGGCAAGCTAGTGCACTTAGATGGGCTCAATTTTAGCCGAGCTTGGGTGTTGTATGGCCTAGCCCAACAATACCCAGAGTATAGCCATTTAATTAACCGAGCAAACGAACATGTAAACTACTCCTTACCCAATTTAGTGGGCGATAGTTACGAAGGTGGCCACTGGCTGGGCAGTTTTGCCATTTATACATTGGGTAATAATTAATCTTGGGTGGTAGCAAAGAGGAATAGAAACACTTAAAATCGCATTTTTTTTAGCTAAATCATTTTTTCTTTAGGCCTTCAATTCTTTCTTTATGGTAATCATCATTACTTATTTCGAAAGCTTTGGCCACAAATTTTAAAGCATTGGTATAATCATCATTTCGTTCATAATAATCTGCCATAGAATCATACGTATTTGCACTTTTTGGGTAATACTCAATAGCTAGCTCAAAGAACATTTTAGCCTTTTCCATTCGCTCTCTATCCATACTCATATAACCAAGAACATTAAATAAGTAGTCGGGATAGGGCGGAACTGAATAACCGAAATGCCGCTCTAGTTTTTTTGACCGATATTGTACGAGTTCATTAATCTCTTCTTTGGGGGTTATTGCCATATTTATTTTGTGGATACTTTCCATTTGATACCATTGGAAAACAGACCATCCATAATGGCAGGAAATGGAATGGTGCCATGCAGATCGTTGGGATAAAATTTCCAGTCAAAAGATAATTCGTTTTGTGAGTTTTCCTCCAATAAATTAGAAAATGCAATATTAGAACGAGCAAACGAGGTAAAGTCTGTAGAGTCTTGCATTAGATTATCTATTGTAACCTCTGAGTTCTGCATATGCAATTGTCCACTTAAACACCTAAATAACGACTTGTTTTTATATTTCTGAGTAGCAAGCAACCCTTCTGCCTTACTTAATAATTTTTGATCGTCCCAATCCAAACTTGGGTCTATGGCTATATAGTAGGAAAAAAGTTGTGGATTATTAATTAAGGTATAAATCGTGAACAAGCCTTCGTACGAGTGTCCAATTAATGTTCTAAACTTAGTTACATGATATTTGCCTTCTATATAGGGCATAAGTTCGTTTTCTATAAAGTTGCTAAAATTGTTGATTTAGATTTGCTTGCGCAATTGCAAATTGCTGAAAGCAAAAGCTTAAACCAACTACTACTATTATTTGTAATTTATTCATGTTTTTTAGTTGAGCGTATCGGTTGGGATAAGAAGCATACATTCAGTCTTTAAAAATTTCTAATGTATAATAGTGTGGAATTAGTTTATGGATATCTTTTATCCTTTTTTAATTCTTCTTCAAGCTTTCTGAAATTTCCTTCGATGTAAGCTAAATTTTGATCATTCGTTTTTTTTGCAAGCTCATAGCCTTTTGTATAGATTGCTAAGGCTTTTTCTTTTTGTCCTGCCAATACCAAAGCTTCTCCATAACTATCATACGTATTTACCGACTGAGGGTATAATGTTATTGCTAGTTCAAATTGATTTAACGCGTCTGCCATTTTTTTATCGGCTATATAGTTATACCCCATCGCATTTAAATACCTTTCTTCTGGCAGGTAGTCACTACCAATCAGTTTGCTATATTGTTCATAATAATTGATTGCTGCTTTCACGTATCCTTCTATCGAGGTACTCACTTCAAAAGATTCCATTAACCTTGCGACAGCTTCGATATCTACTTTATTCACAATACTTTGTCTCGATAAATACCAATGCCTGTATTGATAAATTTGCGCTCCATAGGATGTTGAAAGTCCAGTCAATTCCCCTTCTGTAAGTGAAAAAAGTATAGTAGAACTGAGTGTTCTTAAACTATCAAAAACTGTTAAACGTAACTGGTCACCATCTATTGTAGCATTCTGAACTACTAAACGATCTTGTCGATCGGGAGAATAAAAGGATAAATGAACCCCAATTTTGTCATTTATTGATTGAATATCAAGTATCAATCCGAGGTAGTTTGAGCCGTAGAAAGAAGTGCCGTACCATTTCCCTTCTATTTTTTTTAGCTTGATTTTATCCCCTTTAGGCAAGATTGGAATTGTATAATTAAGCGGAGGTCGCTTTATTTTAGGGTAGCCTTCTTTTTGAATTGTTTTAACAACTTCCCAACTAGTTGTTTGAATGAGCTTTGCATTAGCAGTTGAAATTTTAATAAGTGGATGAGCTTCTATTGAAGGCTCTCCTCTACTCGATAGCCTCTTCCCGGATATATTCCCAGATAAACCAAGTGGGGTTTCTTGAAATATAGTTGCAAACAGGGTGGTTGCCAGTAGATAAGAGCCTTGTGGAGAGGGATGAGAACCATCTCTAAAATATAGATCTAATTGATCGTTAGTGCGTATCTTATCCCACACTAAACCAACAGGAGCAAGCATTGCATCTAGCTCACCAGCTATTTTGGTATAAGCAAATGTTAGTGTTTTTTGCTCTTCAGGTCGCTCTCTCACAGACCATGTCATTAAAAAGACTGTTTTTGCTCCAGCTTTTTTAATTTCAGTATCAAACTTTCTGGCATACTCAAAAAACAGGTCTGTTTTACCAAAACACATATCATTGTCAATCAGTACTCCCATTCCTAATTTACTTTGCTCTTGTAACACAACATAATCCCATTTATGAGACCTGATGGATGGCAATGCTTTATTCCCATCCCAATGCTGGTTCAAAGTCAAACCTCCTGCACTAATCAATTGGGTTTCTACTATTGTTTCTGGAAATTTTTCTTGAGCAAGCGCCTTCAACAGTTCAGGGCTACTATTAAAATAAGTGTAGCTATTAC
>CAZDQR010000017.1:526-20613 GCA_964507315.1 uncultured Roseivirgaceae bacterium | reverse complement strand
AGTAATTAAGTGATTTTATAATAATATGTTTAAATTCTTTTCTTGTAAACAAATCAATCCAAAAGACTATCGTTGGGCTTACAAAATATATTCCTTGTGGATCATTGAACTTGTACTTTTCAGACATACCTAAAAATAAGCATTAATCTTTTACTACGGATTATTGAGGACATGTGCATTCTTTAAATGAAGTAAAGCGCTAGTAATTGGCATTGCACGCATTTCCGTTGCACTCAAATGCGCGCCAGCTAAGATTCTATGCGGGGTTAAAATAGATTAATGTATTTCCCATAATAAAAAGCACATAACACTGTAATTGTAGCTGCAAAAAAAATGGACAATATGGTATAAATAGTACTTACAACCACACGAAACCTAGAGACTTCTTCTCTATTACCTAAAACATATTTTGATCTTCCATTCTTAATATAAATTCTTCTAAGTCCTAAGTAATTCAAAGCGAAAATGAATATCCAAATTGGGAAAAACAATGCCTTAACACTCTGCACTTTGACTAAAATTAACATCAGATAAATCAATGCCACGTAGATAAATGAAGAGGCAAGCCAAAATAAGAACACTGCTCTTTCATCTCGAGAGCCATTCTTCATTGTAGAGCAATAATATATGTAATAAAACCAGTCTAATATTTTCATTTATTTAATTTTTATTACCAAAAAAATCAGCAGTACTCACTCGGCTAGTGCGCGTTTGAGTGTAACGGAAATGTGTGAGCCCTGCATTTACCCAATACATTCAACATCTAGTAATCCATTAATGCCTGCGTAGTCTCTAGCTGAACTATACAAATAATGTTCAGGCTCATTCACTATTTCTGCTTCTACAGGATTATTATGAAGTAGTCTAATTTTTCTTTCATAAATTTAGTTGTAACCAGTTGCTTAGGTTGATTACTATCTTGCGGTTAACAAAGCTTTCACCATATTGACCTCTATAATAACCTCCAGTGAGTAAAGCACTACTAGTTGGCATTGCACGCATTTCCGTTACACTCAAATGCGCGCCAACTAATTATCGAGTCTTACGCTCGATAAAGACAAAAGTCTAAGGCATTGCTAAACACGAATTATCAATTATTTATCCGCTTTTTTATATTTCCTATTGAGCTTGAAGTCTTCAATCCAATTCATCAATTTCTTTAACAAATCATAATAAAGGCTTACTGCTAAAAACATCGTCATTAAAATAATGATGAGCAAGTTTACATAAAGGGTACCAATCCTTGTATGTGCAATTACCTTTTCAGGGGCATAAAATTGGGTCGCAAGGTCGAAAAATTTGGATTCATCAGGCTTGTAATATACGGGGTAAATTTTTTGAACTAATCGTCCTTTACCTTCGGAAATACGAGTGCTAGCTCCCTTAGCTTCAAGCATTTGACTTAATGTTACATTGTAGTTACGCATTCGTAAAAATTGCTGTAACTGCAACCCTGATGGCGTATCATTAAGCAAATATTTTGTACTATCCAGCTTACTGCTCCAAGTTTGATGCCTATTGCGGTAAAATTGCTTTAACGTTGTTAAAAACTGCTCTGTTTCTTTATATATTTTTGGGGTAAACGAAGCTATATTTAATGAGTCAACATAGCGAAACTTATCAAGCCCTACAATCTTTAATTGCTCCCCTATTTCATATTTTATGATTTCTAAATGCTCATGTAGTCGGTTCGTAGAATCCTCTTCTTTAATGAGATGATCGTAATTATATCCTAACTCAGATAGATAGGTTTCTAGTTTAGGCACATAATAAGTACTAAAATAATCGGATAGCGCTATTTCTCTATTAAAGTCATAAAACTGCCTGTTATAAGCATTATTCTTAAATTGGTTTACAACCAAGGCTTCAAAGGCCCAACGAGAGGCCATTAAATTACCCACCGCAGGTACTTTATCTAAATTACTAAGCTGAGGATTAAACTTATCAAAACTAATAATAACGCCACTAAGTACAAGTTGGGGAATTACCAATAATGGAATTAAAATGTAAACAGTTACGGCCGATTTAAAGGCTGATGATATATTCAATCCCAGTAAATTTGCAAACCCAGCGGTAAAAAACATAATGGCCCACATTGACATCGTCATCCCATTAATTTGGAGAATTAAATTACCAATAATAACAAAACTGAGTGTTTGAATAGCTGAAATCGCAAACTGAACAAATATTTTGGAAGTTAGATAACTCGCCCTACTTAAATGCAGGAAAGACTCCCTTTTGAGCATTTTTCTGTCTTTAATAAGCTCTTCGGCACTTAATGATAGCCCTATAAATAGGGCTATGATCACCGTCATAAAAAAGTATACTGGCACATTATCGTTATTCATAAATGAATAGCTTGAACTGCCATTAATATCTTCGTAATAACGAATAAGCAAGCCCAAAAAGATGGCCAAAATAGGCGCCTCTAAAAACGTAATAAACAGGTATTGCTTATTGGCAAGTTTGGTTCGAATATCTCTAATCCCAAATATTTTAAGCTGCTGAAGGCGTTTAGGGTTTTCCTGCGTTATTTCAATGGGCTCATGTGATTGTTCAATGCTTGGAAGCTTAATTTTTGCTTTAAAGTACTCGTACCATTTTGATGGAGAGATCCTTCGATCCTCGGTAAAACGACCATATTCATTAACAATCTTATTTTCAAGGATGTTAAATATTTGCTCCGATTTTATATTACCGCATTCCATACAAGCCCCTTGGTCTTTATTAACCATATTAACAACGGTTTTAAAATAAACCAGTGCTTCTACAGGATTGCCATAATACACTTGATAGCCTCCAACATCTAAAATAATAAGCTGATCGAACATTTTAAAAATATCCGAAGATGGCTGATGAATAACCACAAACACAAGCTTGCCTTGTAATGAGAGCTCCTTTAGCAAATCCATTATATTAATGGAGTCGTTAGAAGAAAGACCAGAAGTAGGTTCATCTACAAAAAGTACACTTGGCTTTCTAAGGAGCTCGAGCCCGATATTTAAGCGTTTTCGTTGTCCCCCACTAATTGTTTTATCGAGGGTGGAACCCACCAGTAAATCCTTTATTTCAGAAAGACCCAAGCTCTTTAATGTGCTTTGAACCAACGCGTGGGTTTCATCTATGGTATGATTGCCAAAGGTTAATCGAGCTGCATAATATAGATTTTGATACACCGATAATTCTTCCACCAAAAAATCATCCTGAGGCACTAAACCGATTACCCCTCGTAAATCTTCTGACTCTTGGTATAAATCCTTTCCATTTAATAATACCGTACCACTCGTTGGCTTCGAAGACCCATCTAGAATGCTGAGTAATGTAGACTTACCAGAACCAGAGGCCCCCATTATTCCTACAAGCTTGCCGCCTTCTTCAGAAATATTTATATTTTCTAGGCCAACAACGCCTGATTTGAATTCAAAATGAATGTCTTTGGCTTCAAACGTAATTTTATTAACCGTTTCTTCTTTTAGAAATTTAGAAACTACATCGCTGTAATAAATAGGTTGAATCTTATTGCCTCTTATGCTGCTACCTGTTGGAAATACGTAAATTTTTCGGCTTCTAAAATGATTGCCGTTAAGTGTTAAGTTTGAAATACCTAAATATTTAATAAAATAGGTATCTGCATCGGCTATCCGCAATACAACAATTATTCCAGTTAAGCTTCTAGAAACAATATGGGCAGACTTTTTGGTATGTTCAGCTGAACCTTCATCTACAATTAAGAACTCTCTACAATCAAGCTCATCTAAATCTTGGCCTGTTAAAAATTGCTTAATAAGATCGGTTTCTCGTTGGCTGATGTGAATAGCCTCACTAATGTAAAATATTAGATTACTCTGCCGCTCAGATATTTTACCATCCTGCAGCATCAATTCTATAAGCTTTAATAAGAGTACTAGTTTTTGCTGCTTAGTGAGGCTAGCGTTAATTACCTTGCAGATGTCTAGTACTTTAGCCCAATCAGCAATGTACTCTGCGGTTACAGAGTCAGTATCAATTTCATCGTGATTTTGAGAAATTTGAACAATTTCGTGATCAAATACTTCTATAAAATTTACAACGCTATCATGCGAAACATGAATAAGAAGAAACTCTTTTAAGTTGTTACGTTCATCTTCCGTAATTCGCTCTTTTGCAACAATTGCAAACAAGCGGACTATTAATATTAATAGCTCTTCATTCATTCGATGCTAATTTCTAAGCCATTTATTAGGCTTTGGGAGTTCTATAACTATGCGTCCGTCAAACTTACAACATCTGCCAGAATTAGTAATCCTTCTTCTAAGTACACATCTTTTAATTTTAATTTTTTCTCAGAAGTTTCGCTTGTTAAGCCTTCTTTAGAATAAATAATAGACTCAAGCTCATTTGCAGGCTCAAGAGCTTCTGCTTTTTCAATTTCACTACGTCTTACAGCTTCATTTAGGCTAATTCGTTTTACATTCCGTTGTTTTTTAAATCGGTCTAAATCAGCAATTAGCTTTTTAAGATCTTCATCAGACTGTGCTCTTAAATCATACTTTTGATTTAACTGATCTATAAATTCTTTAGATATTGTATTATCTAGATCATAATTAGCAGCGGGAATTTTATCCCATTTTAAAGCACTGGCATACGATGCTTCTCCTACTTCGCTATGGTCAAAAGCGGAAGGCAACTGAACATCTGGACTAACACCTAAATTTTGTGTACTACCTCCGTTAATTCTATAAAACTTGGCCGTAGTTAGCTTTAACTGCCCTAGTTTTTCTTCTTCTTCAGGAATGTACTGTTGTAAACCAATTAAGCTTTGCACAGTCCCTTTTCCAAAAGACTGCTCACCTATGATTATACCGCGCTTGTAATCTTGGATGGCTGCTGCAAATATTTCGGATGCAGAAGCACTTAGTCGGCTTGTGAGAACAGTTAATGGCCCATCATAAATCACGGTATTGCTTTTATCATCCTCTTGATGCGTTTTGTTACCGTAATCCTTTACCTGAACCACAGGCCCATTATTTATGAACAAACCTGTAAGTTCAACAGCTTCATCGAGGGCTCCTCCACCATTTCTTCGTAGGTCTATCAATAGTCCATCTATTTGCTTCTCATTAAGATCGGCTAATAGCTTTTGCACATCTCGTGTTGTGCTATTAAATTCTTTGTCACCGCTTTGTGCATTTTTAAAATCTTTATAAAAAGAAGGAATGTTAATTACCCCTAATCTATAAGGCTTGCCATCTTTACTAAATTCATAAACAGTGCTTTCTGCACGAGCCTCATCTAAGTTAATTTTGGCTCTAATAATTTCAACTATTTCTGGTTTTGCAGATAATCCACTTTCCGCACGTAATACATTTAAGCGCACCAATGTGCCTTTTTTACCTCTAATTAGTTGCACAACATCGTCATTTCTCCACCCCACAACATCAACCATTTCACCTTCTTCGCCTTGGGCAACACCTACAATTTTATCGTTATCGTGTAAATCATCTCCTTTAAAAGCCGGCCCACCGGGCACGATAGAATATACCACCGTGTAATCTCCTATCTTACTTAATCGAGCGCCAATGCCTTCTAAGGACTTGCTCATTTCGATATCGAAATTTTCGGCTGCAATAGGGTTGAAATAGCTCGTATGTGGGTCTAATGACTCTGTGTAACTATTCATAAAAATCTGGTACACATCTGCACTTTTATATTGCTCTATATTTTTTTTATAGCGCACGTATCGTTTTCCTAAGTTTTCTTTGGCTACTTCAATGGATTTATCATCTAATACATAACTAAGTAGTTCACTTTTAATATACTTTCTCCAAAGTTCATTTTGCTCCTCTACAGAAGCTGAATAGGAAATATTTTTTCGATCTAGATTAAAATACTCATCCTTGGTAAAATCATATTCTTTTGTGAGCAACTCATTTACATAGGCAATGCGCTGGTAATAGCGCTCTTTAAATACCGCAAATATCTGATATGGTACTTCCAGGTTACCTGCTTTAAGCATATCATCAATATCTAACCTATACTTATCAAACAAGGCAATATCAGAAGCTAGAAAATAGAGTTTTGTATTGTCTAAACTCTCTAAATATTTAGTATAGATAACACCTGAAAGAGAGTCGTTTAATTGTAATTTGTTATAATGAAACCTTTTAAGGAGTTCGGTAATAAGGATTGTTTCGTTTACATTTTTTGCTTCAGGATATAATACCTTAATGGTATCATTAATTTGAAACTCTAATTTAAACTCTGGTATTTCATCAACTTTAGTAAAGGAAACCTCATTACTACTAGGTAGTAATGCGAAACTTGCTAGCGCAAGAACAATTGGAATTATTATTATTAATTTCTTTTTCATTTTTTCACTTATTCTCACAATCAATATTGTTATCTACATTAATGCAACAGGGTGCAATAATAATGGGTATTATTAAAAGACTTGGAGTGTACCTACAGATTATATCCTTTAGAAAAATGTAATCTCTTATTCATTAACTATTTATTTCTGCACTATCGGTTTCATCAAAATCAAACGTATTAAGAAACTCGCTTGCCTGATTTGTAGTTTGAAAGAAAAATTCTTTCTTATCTCCTTTGGTAGAAATAATTTCGACCATAATAGATTTTACCTTTCGCTGGCCTTTGAGCACATAATCGGTTGGTAGCTGATAATCATTTTCTGATTTTAATATTTTAGCAATGGTATGTGGAGTTGTTCTTACAGATTGGCAATAGGTACACTTATAGTTTTTTAAAAGCTTACCTTCTGCATGTTCAGTTGCAGGTTTAAGTACCTCTTCTTTTTCAAGCTTAAGAGTTCTAAATCCACAAGAGCCACATTCCAGTGCTTCTAAATAACCTAAATACTTTTCTATCAGTACTTCACCTGTTTCTTCATCTACCCACACATCGTAATCAATAGAAAAAACATTTTCCTCTGCCTGCATTCCTTCATCTAAGTGTACATCTTCTTCTTCTTCGCTAAGTAATTTCATCTCATTACCAGCCTTAGATGTTCTAGGTGAGTAACGTAATATTGTCAACTTTTTTTCTAAACTTGTTGGGTAATAAAACTTAAGCACGAGGTAAATAATATAACCGATTAACGTACCCACGCAAATGCTAATAAATACCCTTACAAAAATATAAACCAAGCTTTTACCTACTGTTACATCTCCTACGGTGTTTCCATAAAAGAAAACAGCAATAGCTAACCCAAAAAAGAATATTTGATAGGCTTTAACCCTATTTAATTTTAGATAATCGTATTTGCCTTTATACGTTTTTATGGCTCCTAGTTTAATAAAATGGATAAATAAAAATACAAAAGCGAGTGCTACCGATAAAATAGAAGCTATTATCATTATTTGGTGCCATCCTTCTAAAAATTGATGATAACCAGGATCAGTGTTTTCCATATTGTTGAAAAGATTTATTTTTGTTTAATATTAACACATACGAAGGAATAACGTAAAAGATTTATAAAGTTTATATGAAAATAATATTTAAAGCATTAGCAAAGGTTAATAGGGCGATTATGCCAAGTATGAAACATAAGAATTTGCTCAAATTATCTAAAGTTGATAAACTTATTGTTGGGTACAGGTACTATATTACTAAAAAGTCACTTGAATAAAACAGTTAGTTATTCAGATATATCGTCTTCTGTCTTAAAAAAATCGGCTCCTTCATTCATTTGATGGGCAACCTCATTCATTTCATCTGCAATAGAACTTAACAGCTCTGCTGAGCTGGCGTTTACCTGAGTGATGTGATTCATGGACTGGACGCTTTCATTAATTTGTTCTGCCCCATTACGCTGTTCATTACTGGCAGAGGCAATTTCTTTTACTAGGCTTGCCGTTTTCCCTATACCAGGTAAAACTTTATCCATATTGTCGCCCGATTTTTTAGAGTTTATATAACACTGCTCCGTTATCTCACTAATTTTATCAGACAGCTCTCGAGAGCGTTCTGCCAACACCCTAATCTCCTTGGCCACAACTGCAAACCCTTTGCCGTGCTCTCCTGCACGAGATGATTCTACCGCTGCATTTAAGGCTAGCATATTAGTTTGATCTGCAATTTCTCTAATGGCTTTCATATTATCCGTAATATCGCTCATTAGTGTAATGGTAAGATTGGTGTATTTGGCACCCTCATCAATTTCAGTGCTGGCAGAATTCACATAGCTTGTTGCGTGCTCTGCATTTTCTGCATTTAGCTGCATACTGGCCGTCATCTCTTCAATACTAGCAGCTATCTCTTCAATAGAAGCCGCTTGGTTTGTTACACCCTCGGCCACTGCCGATGATTTTTGCGAAATTTGTTGGCTGTTTTCTGTAACTACTTTAGCTGCGTGTTTAATATTTGATACAATCCCACTTAAGTTTACAATCATTAATTGCACGGCAGAACAGATTCTGCCAACCTCATCATTTCTATCAAGCGATTTCTGTTTAATGTTTACTGTTAAATACCCATTGGCAATGGCATCTAAATTATTCGTAAGATTAGCTAATGGCCGTTGCATGTTTCGATACATATAAAAATAGGTGCCAAAAAGTGCAGCCGAACCTGTAGGAAACACCCACACTAAATGCCAGAGCCCAAGCTTGCCAATAACAAAACATTGAATCCCAATTAAACATTGCGCTGCTAAGATTACACCGCCAACATTACTTATAAATGAACCTTTAAATATTCTTCGCAATGCTATTAATAACATCGGGTAAATAAGCAATGCTACAATTCCCGCAAACAGCCAAATCTCTTCCATTTGTTAAAAATATAAGTGTCAAAGTTTAAACTTGAAAATAAGAAATATATTACATAACACATAACATTTCTAAAGGTTTTATATAGCAAATCATCTATAACAATAATAAATTTGTGCATTTTTACATATAATTATTTTGTTATTAATTAAATATAGCTATATTTGAAATGTTATCATTAAATAATACGTGAATTAATACACTATGAGCACATACGAAAGAAAGCAAATCGACAAAGAGTTCAAAAATTTTACTCACCTAAATTTTGAAGCACCTAAGAAATGTAAAAGCTTAGGCCAACTACAGTATTATGTAAAGGAGTTGTCTCAAAAAATTAAGGAGTTAAAGAACAGATTTAATTATGTACCAGAAAGAGCATTCCTTTTATTAACGGAGTACAACCAAAAGCTTAATAGCCTTATTTTTAAGAACTATCAAGAGGTTTATAGCTACTAATGCCAACAGAATTACGATACGTCCCCTCCCCCATTGGGTTTAGTTACGACACTATTTACAGTGCACTTGCCAACCAATCTGGCCGAATGCAGTACTATAAAGAAGAGATAGGAGCTCTAAGAATAAGGATAGGAAGGAACGAATTTATTACGGCTTTTAATAATTTGGAAATAATTGCTATCAAACCTATTCAAGCTCCGGCTCCAGTTTTTCAGCTTAAATTTTACGCAATAAAAAACAGGAAGATCAATAACCTTCCTGTCTAATAATTCTTTTTTTACTAACAGAAACTAATAGATACCGCCTATCCTCTCTAAGGTTTTAATGTTTTTTACGGTAAGCTTTCTCCCCTTCGACTCTATTAATCCTTCTTCTTTAAAATCGTGCAGAATTCGTATAAGTGTTTCTGTTGCAGTACCTACAATATTTGCAAGACTCTCTCTTGTTAGATTAATATCTACAGGCACAGTATCTTCGTCTCCATTCTTATACACATCCCGCAACATAACTAGCGCAGCCGCGGTTCGTTCGCGCACTGGCTTTTGAGCCAAATCAGTAATAATAGCTGTTAAGCCCATTACTTCATTAGATAGCTCACCAATAATTTTATTATGGAATTTTTTGTCGTTTTCAAACGCTGCCAGAAAATCAGATTTAGGAATATGGCAAGCCACAACATCTTCGAGCGCTTCTACAGATACATGAAATAGAGAATCTCCAAGCATAGCCCGGTAACCGACCAAATCACCTTCTTTAAGAATAGCAGTAATTTGTTCTTTGCCTTGTTGGCCAAGTTTAAATACTTTTACCTTACCTTCTTTTATGCAATATACGCCCATAGGCCGGCTTCCTTCGTGTAAAAGAAGCTGTCCTTTTTTATATATGTTGCAAGTTTTATTATTGCTTAAGGTATCTAAGCACGCAGAATTAATATCCTTAAACCGTCCCGTATGCTTAATGTTGCAATCCTTGCAATGTATATTTTCGAAGCCCATATCATTCCATTTGATTCAAAAGTAATAATTTGAAACATGGTTTGAGGGGAAAATACTATTTAATTATAAGTGGCTCTAAACTTTTTCGTTTGGTAAAGTACCAAAAACAATATCCCATAATTTAGTGGTCACACCAAATGCCTTTGTTTCAGGATATTTATAATGGTGCAATGCGTGAAACTTCCATAATCTATTTACTGGGCCAAACTTTGGTGGCTTAAGCACATGCTGTAAATAATGAAATGATATATACCCCACATAGCCCAATAAGAAGCCTGGAAAAAATATGATCGCTAAATCTGCATTACCAATCAGCCAAAATATTCCATAAAATACACTATAGAATAATGATATTAATATAAGTGCAGGCAAAGGAGGCATTGCCAACCTTGTAGGATCTTTGGGGTATTGATGATGAATACCGTGCCCCATATGCTGAATTCTTAACAACCATTTTTTTTCTGTATGCACGTGGTACACATAACGATGAACCCAATATTCAGAAAAAGTCCAAAATAACACACCTGCTGCAAATATTGGAATAAAAGTAAGTATGCTAAACTGCTGAAGAGCTAAATAAGAAACGTACCCTACTATAATTAAGTGCATAGTAACTGGTACAGAAATATGAGTTCTAGTGAACTTCTCCATCAAACCATTTTTAAAAAGAGCATCTGTTCCTTTATCTTTTGGCTTTAAATGTTCTGGTATTTTATCGAATTGCTTTTCCATATTTTACATTAATTGCTGCAAAATAATCGAGTATTGAGCTTTTCAACAATGACCAAAGTCAGTTTAATAAGTATTATTGTAAACAATCCACTTTTAGCATCTAATATTAATCTCTATTTAGCATGATAAAAGTCATATTTTAAAACTATATTAAAGGTAAATTTTGACACAAGAAAAAAAACATATACTATGTACGAAACTTTAGAACAAATACACGCTTTTATCAGCCAACCTTGGCCTTGGTGGATGGGCGGTATAACCATAGGAACTACCTTGTTCTTATTATTATACTTTGGAAAAGATTTTGGCCTCTCGGCCAATTTAAGAACAATGTGTGCCGCTGATGGCGCAGGCGATTATGCCGATTTCTTTAATTTTGATTGGCAAAAACAAGGATGGAACCTGATGGTTGCCTTAGGAGCTATGTTTGGTGGCTATATTGCGGCCAATTACTTTGGAGGTGATGGTATGGCACACGTATCGCAAGCAACTGTAGATACACTAAATAATATAGCAGGGCAAGATTTATTAACAACCAGTACAGTGCCTCTTATACCTGGTAAAGACATTATTCATCAAGATGTACCAGATTTTTGGAACTTATATTCTTGGGGTTCTTTATTTACAGTTAGAGGATTAGTAATTATCGTTGGTGGTGGTTTCCTTATTGGGTTTGGAGCAAGATATGCAGGTGGGTGTACTTCAGGCCATGCTATTTCAGGCTTAGCAGATTTACAAGTACCTTCATTAGTAGCCGTTATTGGTTTTTTTACTGGAGGCTTAATCATGACTTGGTTAATTCTACCTTACATCTTACAAATCGCTATCTAAACTAGAAAAAATGAAATTATTTAAATATATGGTTGTTGGCTTCATGTTTGGTTTTGGCATGTGGAAATTAGAAGCAATATCAACCTTCCGGATTATCGAAATGTTCCACTTTCAGTCGTTTCATATGTATGGTATTATAATGACAGGTGTTATTGTAGGCATTATAATCACACAAATGTTCAAGAAAGGGAAAGTGAAAACAATCCAAGGCATCACGCATCAGTTTAACGATAAAAGCCACGAATGGTGGAGATATATACTAGGCGGCACTATTTTTGGAATGGGCTGGGCTTTAACAGGCGTTTGCTCAGGCATGATGTTTGTTTTAATGGGCTCTGGATATACTGTATTTGCCATTTTTATTGGCTCTGCAATGCTTGGCACATTTGCTTACGGTTATTTTAGAAAAGTATTACCTCATTAATATTACCTAAGAACCAATTTAAGATTATCTTCGTTCATTAACCATCCTACTAACAAACGGGATGGTTAATTTTTTTATATGAAAAAATACATTATACTTCTGATTACCCTATTTTCTTCGCTAATAAGCCATGGGCAAACACCCATGGAAATAATTGTAATGATGTATAAAGGCGCAGAAAAAGTGGATGGGTTTATCGCTGAAATTAATAAAGTAGAGCGTGTTGATAATGAATATACAGAACAGGTATCACTTGTTAAACTAAATAGGTTACCGTACAAGTTATACATTAAACAATTAGCGCCAAAAAAAGGGGTTGAAGTGCTTGCTTCAATTACAAACCCGCATTCAAAAGCGACAGTTAATTTAAATTCATTCCCTTGGATAAACCTGTATTTAGATCCTTATGGATCGTTAATGAGGCGAGGGCAACATCATTTAGTGTACGATACAGGGTTCGATTTAATGATAAGAATTCTTAAATTCGAACTAAGTTCTAAAATTTCGAGTGATCGTTTGGTAAGAAAAGAAGATGCTCTTTGGCAAGGCCAAGAAATGTATCATTTAGAGCTATCAAATAATGATTACAGCCATATTGCCTATACAGTTATAGCGGGAGAAACTATAGATGATATTGCCTCTAAATTATACATAAATGCGTACTCCATTTTGGAGCTAAACAAAGAAGTGGACGACTATGAAGATATTGAGCCAGGCCAAAAGATTATAGTTCCTTCTCATTATGCAAAAAGCATGACGCTTTATATTGATAAAAAAACTCATCTACCCTTAGTAATTAAGGTGTTTGATCAAGATGGTTTATACGAAAAGTATGAATACAACTCCATTGAGATTAATCCCGAGTTTACAGAAGATGAATTTACCGAGGATTTTGAACAGTATGAATTTTAGCCCACATAAAATTTAGTTTGACACAAGTTCTTATTCTTATATTTGTACCCTTTTTAGCATAATTAAGTTGGCCAGTTTGAACTCAATTTTCACTTTTTTAAGAATCGGTTTTATCACCAATATCATTCTGCTATTGGCTACGGTTGTAAATGCTCAAAATTTATTTTTAGAGGCTCCTGCAATAAAAAATTATGGCGGCAATAAACTTGTATCACCAGTTAATTATATGGGGCAAGTCTTACCCAATAACGACCTCCTATTTGCAAATAAAAATGGTGTATTAAAATATGATGGCACTCAATGGAGTATTATCCCAATTAAAGATAGTTTAGATGTTATTTCAATCCTGTATAAAGATGACATTATCTATGTAGGATCAGATAATGAGTTTGGGTATCTAAAAAGCAAGATGGACGGTGAGTATGAATATGTTTCGTTTAAATCATATTATAACAGAAGAGAAAAAACTGATAAATTTTTCCAAATTGTCGCTGTTGGAGAAGATATTTATTTTCAAACAGATGGCACCATATTTAGATGGGATGGCAGCGCAATGCACTCCATACCTTTAAAAGCCGCATATATTTTTAATTTAGAGGGCACATTATATGCATCCGCGTTTGACGAGGGTATTGCAATAATAGAAAACGATGAGGTGAAATTTGTAAACCACTCCTTTAAATTTAAGGAAGACGCGGCATTCAACATTATTAAAGAACCATCTGCTAATGAGTATAAAATTTATACGGGCGAAAATGGAATTTATTATTTTAACTCAACTAATTACACAACCCAACCAATTAAATCTCAAGTTTCTACCTTATTAAAAAAAGACGGATATTACAGCGGTGTAAAGTTTCTAGATAGTTTACAAGTTGCCAGTACTTGGGATGGCGGAATAGTAATATTTAATAATAATGGCGATGTTTTAAGCTTTATTGATAAATCGAAAGGCATTACAGGCAAATTTTTACGAGAAGTATTTGTAGATCACCGAAATAAGATTTGGGTTACTTCCGATGTGGGAATTTCAGAAATATATTGGCAAAAATTTGATACTCTTTCAATCGCCCTCACTAAACTTAATGAGTTTAGGGTGGAAGACAAGGATAGGCTAAATTCTGATAAAATGGACAGTTCCATCGTGGAAAACGCCTCTATTTTATTCAATTTTTCTACACCTGGCTTTAATCAGGATGAAGTTGAATATTCTCATAAATTGCAAGGGGGAAACGGAACTTGGTCGAAATGGGAACCATACCATATTCGAGAATATACTCAGTTAAAAGGGGGCGATTATACGTTTAGTGTAAAATCAAGAACAATTACAGGAATTGAGACACAACCAATTTCAGTTTCTTTTAAAGTGCATATCCCTTGGCACAAAACGATTACAGCATACATTCTGTATTTTTTAGGAGTGTTATTAATTTTGGGATTAATAACTTGGGCAAGAACACTTAAGCTTAACATCACTAATAAACGGCTCGAGCATATAGTAAATAAACGCACCAAAGAGCTCTTAGATAAGAGTGAAGACCTAGAAGCCAGCAATAAAGAGTTGAGAACCAAGAACTTTGAACTCGATCAGTTTGTGTATCGCTCTTCTCACGATTTAATTGCTCCGTTAAAATCACTAAAAGGCTTAATTTACATTGCAAAATCAGAAGATCCAGGAAAATCGCAGACCGAGTATTTAGATCACATGGAAACGAGTGTGATTAAGTTGGAAGATTTTATCAATAGTATTATTGATTTTACTACCAATGTAAATACACCAAGAAAATTGATTGATGTGGATATTAATGGTGTTTTAGATGAGATTATTAACGAGTTGAAATATTTTGGAGACGCAGAAAAAGTAACGCTCACAAGGCAATTAGATTTACCAAACATTCAGTGTGATCCCAAACGACTCAAAATTGTCATGAGTAATCTCATAACGAATTGTTTAAAATACCATAATTACGACCAGCCTAACCCATTTATTAATGTAAAAGCATATAAGAAAAACTCGCAAGTTATTATTGAAGTAGAAGATAATGGCCTTGGTATTAAGCCTGAACTACTCAATAATATATTCGATATGTTTTTTAGAGCAAGCGACAAATCCGAAGGTTCAGGCCTTGGTTTATACATTGTAAAAGATACGGTTGCAAAAATTGGTGGAGTTATTAATGTGTCTTCAAAATATGGCAAGGGCACTACATTTTCTATTATACTAAACAATGAGTAAACATATTAAAATTGGCGATACGCTTCCCTCCTTTTCATTACCAAATCAAGATAATCAACTGGTAGATATTATTGAATTAAAGAAAGGGAAAAACCTTGTACTTTACTTCTACCCCAAAGACGATACTACTGTTTGCACCAAAGAAGCGTGCAGTTTTAGGAATAATTACGACCAATTTCTACGTTATGATTGTACTGTAGTGGGCATTAGCAAAGATTCTCCACAAAGCCACGTAGCTTTTGCACAAAAACATAATCTTCCATTTCCTTTATTAAGCGATGTAGATAATAAAGTTAGAAACCTACTCGGAGTTCCAAGAGATTTATTAGGTTTGTTATCAGGTAGATACACCTATGTTATTGATAAAAAAGATGTTGTGGTAGCTATTATCAACGATCATCTAAATGCATCAAAACATATTTCGCAATCCTTAAAAGCATTGGAAGATGAGCAAAGAATTAATCAATAAATTTTATACGGCATTTGCAAAACTAGATAGTGCTGCAATGGTTGAGTGTTATCATAATGATATAGAATTCAAAGACCCTGCTTTTGGCACTTTAAAAGGAGAGCGAGCTAAGGCGATGTGGACAATGCTTTGCAAAAGTGCTAAAGATTTAAAAATTGAATTTTCGAAGGTTGAATCAAGTGAAACTGAAGGCTCTGCACATTGGGATGCCTCCTATATCTTTAGCAAAACGGGCAGACCAGTACTCAACAAAATAGATGCCAAATTTGAATTTAGAGATGGAAAAATCATAAAGCATATAGATACTTTTAGTTTGCACACTTGGGCAAAACAAGCTATGGGAATTCAAGGGTTTCTCCTTGGAGGCACTTCATTCTTTAAGAAAAAACTGCACCAGCAAACCAATAGGCTACTAGATAAGTTTATGGCGTCTAATCCTTCTTAATACCCCCCTAGTCATCCGGCAACTCTCTTTTACGTCATTGGCTCGATAATCTCTGGGCTTAACAGAGCACAACTTTACACACACTTACCTTGGCCGGCTAACCAAGAAAGATTGTTTAGTCTTACGCCAAACAATGATGATCTGAACAAGAGGCTGCAAGTTCAAAAAATTGAGATGCCTGAAACTTTCTACAACACATTCTTGTTGAATAAAAAAACTGACTTGAATGCTATTACTTTTTCACTTTCTCTTTGGCCTTACAGCCTGCTTTATTGGTGCACTTCCTTTGGGTGCCATTAACATGTCAGTATTTTCTATCTCTATTCGAAAATCATATCGTCAGGCGGTATTGTTTTCGCTAGGAGCTTCAATAGTTGAAATTGCACAAGCAGCTGTAGCCATCATTTTTGGCATGTATATCAATACGTTTTTAAACGAACATAGCTCTGTCACTTACTTTATTTCTACTTTATTTTTAGCCTTGGGTATCTACTTTTTTGTTAAGAAAACTCCATCCAAGAACATCAACTTAAAAGTGTCTAATAATAGCAATAAAAGCTTTTTTCAAGGCATTGGAGTTGCATTGGTTAATCCACAAGCCATTCCATATTGGTTATTTACATTGGCATTTATTGCTCCATTTCAATTCAACGAATTTTCCCTTTTATATTTTCTAATAGGTGTTTTTTCTGGTAAAATTTTAGCACTTATTGGATTTGCTAAATTGAGTACCTACCTTGAGCAATCGTTTACCAAAAACCAACATACCATCGACTATTTAATGGGCACCGTATTTTTTAGTATAGGGCTAATTCAAATTTTTACACATCTACAATAATTATCTTATGAGTGACAAACTAACATGGGTTAAAGTTCTTAATAATATCGAAGACTTACCTGATGGCAGAGTTAAAAGCGTAACAGCTAATCATACCAATTTATGTGTCACCCATTTTGAAGGCGAGTTAACTGCCTTGAGTAATAGCTGCCCTCATCAAGGAGGCCCTTTAGGCGAAGGATCTATTGAAAACGGCTTACTCCGCTGCCCTTGGCACGGTTGGGACTATCACCCTTGCACAGGCAAAGCACCTGGATTTGATGATGGTGTGGACACCTACCCTACCAAAATTGAAGATAATGCGCTTTATGTGGGCTTAGTAGAAGAAATCCCGCACGAAGAAACTATTTCTGATGTAATGGTTAAAACGATGACCAACTGGGGAGTTGATAGAGTTTTTGGAATGGTAGGCCATTCTAATTTAGGGTTTGCCGATGCCATGCAAAGAGCCGAAAAACGCGGTGATTTAAAATACTTTGGCATTCGCCACGAAGGCGCGGCCTCATTTGCTGCTTCCGCCTATGGCAAGCTTACGGGCAAACCAGCCGCTTGTTTTAGCATAGCTGGCCCAGGAGGAACTAATTTAACAACAGGCTTATGGGATGCCAAAGTGGATCGTGCTCCTATTTTAGCGTTAACAGGCCAAGTAGCTACTCAAGTTGTGGGCACAGGCAACTTTCAAGAAGTAGATTTAGTACAAGCCTTTAATTCTGTGGCTGAATTTAACCATAGTGTGCAGGCTGGCAGTAAACACTCCGAATTAATGGCAATGGCAATTAAACACGCCATTCTTAAACGAGACGTTTCTCACCTTACCTTCCCAGATGAGGCTCAAGAAAAATCAGCAAATGGCGAAGAAGCCCAAACTCCAGAAGGCAGAATTACACCTATGACCATTACTCCACCAAAGGAATCGCTTGAAAAAGCAGTGGAGTTATTGAAAAATGCCAAAAAACCAGTGATTATTATTGGGCACGGCAGTCGGTTTCACAAAGAGGAGATTATTGCCTTTGCAGAAAGCCTAAATGCCCCAGTGCTCACTACATTTAAAGGAAAAGGCATTATTGCAGATAATCACCCACTTGGTTGTGGCGTTTTGGGCAGAAGCGGAACGCCCATTGCCTCCTACTTTATGAACGAAGCAGACGTGTTATTAGTAATAGGAGCTTCGTTCTCTAATCATACAGGTATTACCGATCATATTCCTACCATTCAGATAGATTTTGACCCTCTAGCTCTCAGTAAATTTCATAAGGTAGATGCGGCAGTTTGGGGTGAAATATCCATTACTATGCAATTACTTAAAGAGGAATTGACGGGTAAAACAAATACAACTGATCGAAAAAAAGAAATAGCCAATAGATGGGCTATTTGGAAGGCAGAAAAAGAAAAACGGCTTACCGAAGAGTTTGGAAATGGTATTAGTTCGAGCGCAGTATTTGATGTATTAAACAGACAAGCTCCCGAAAATGCGGTTATGTGCGTAGATGTTGGCAATAATGCCTATTCGTTTGGCCGTTATTTCGAAGCCAAACAGCACGATTTTCTAATGTCGGGCTATTTGGGCTCTATAGGCTTTGCCTTGCCAGCATCTATGGGTGCTTATGCTGCCGTAGGAGATAGTCGACCAATTATTGCTGTGGCTGGTGATGGTGGACTATGCCAGTACTTGGCAGAAATTACCACATTGGTAAAATACGAAATGCCGGTAAAGCTAATTATATTAAATAATAATGAATTAGGGAAAATTAGCAAAGAGCAACGAGCAGGCCATTTTGATGTGTGGCAAACGAATTTAGTAAACCCTAATTTTGCAGAATTCGCACGTTCATGTGGTGCTTGGGGCAAGCAAGTGTTAAAAACGGAAGAACTAGAAGATGCAATGAAAGAATTATTTAATTCTCCTGGCCCAGGGCTATTAGAAATACATACTGATGTATCTTTGATTTAAAAAACGATGAACATATTTTTTAGAGCGGTTCTCTTTTTAGCAATTGCGTTTCCCCTACAAAGTTTCACTCAAAGCATTAAAAATGGTGAGTGGAAAGGAGTCATTCACTACGATGAAGTTGATGTGCCTTTTACGTTTAGTTTTCAAAGAACATCCAAAACCAGTGCTGAAGTTGTTATTAAGAATGGTGATGAAGAAATCAACATTAAAAATGCTCGCATAAAAGGTGATAGTCTTTTCATTCCAATGTATGTTTTCGACTCAGAGTTAAGGGCTATCTATAAAGATGGTGTACTCTCTGGTGAGTGGCATAAGAATTACAAAAAAGCCAAAGGCCCAAGGTTTACCGCAACCTATAACCAGCCTCGTTACGAATCAAGAACGGCTTCAACAGCGAGTATAGCTAATAAACTTAGTATAACATTAACCCAACCCAACGGGCAAACCTCTAAAGCCATTGGGTTATTTAAACAGAGAGGCAATGAGCTAACAGGAAGTATGCTGACCGCTGTGGGAGATTTTAGATATTTTGAAGGCATTGTTTACGGAGACTCTTTTAGTATATCTTCTTTTGATGGCGTGCATGGCTTTTTAATCTTAGGCACTTATAAAAACGAGACTTGGAGCGGAGTTTTTCATTACCAAAATGGCTATTCAGAAACTTGGACGAGTTCTTCTACCAATATCGAAGAACTTGAGAAGCCTTTTAGTGTACAAACAGTAGAGCCCGGTGTTCATAAGCCTTATTATGACATTTTAACCGCAGGCGGAGAGTATAACGCCATTGATACCGATGAGCTAGAGGACAAAGTGGTTATTATTCAATTAATGGGAACTTGGTGCCCAAATAGCCTCGATCAAACACAATATTTAACAAGCTGGTATCGCGACTTAAGTAGAGACGATATTGAAGTAATAGCAGTCACCTATGAGCCTGGCAATAAGGAATATGCGCAAAAGCGAATTGATTATTACAGCAATTTGCTTGACATCCCTTACCATATGTACATTGGTGGAAAAATGAACAAAG
>CAZDQR010000017.1:0-516 GCA_964507315.1 uncultured Roseivirgaceae bacterium | reverse complement strand
TGGGCAAAATCAATGCCTTTCCTACCTTGGTGCTTATAGATAAACAAGGTTACATTAGGTATGTTGCTAGTTACTATAATGGGCCTGCCACTGGCAAATATAACCTAGATTTTAATACGGATTTTAACGATCGGCTTAATGTGTTGTTGGAGGAATAATACTTCAATTCAACTTTTCAATCTATCCTGAAGCTCTTTTGGGTCTTGTCGGTTGTCCCAAACCAACAGGACTTTAATTAATTCGGAGTCTAAAGTGTCGAATATAGAGATATTTTTATGAATAAGCAGCTTTCGATATTGAGTAAATTCGACTCTTGGAGCTAATTCAGGGTTCGATAACAATTGCTCAATTCGTTTGTCAACAAGGTTTAGAAAATGTTCTAAAACCTTTTCATTCCAATGTTTAAGAATAAACTTTTTAGACTCCTTTAATGATGCTAAGCCAATTGGTGTCCAAAATATGTTGAACTTCATTTGTAAGCTTCCCCAAAAACTGGACGGTTTAGAAGTGGAGAAA
>CAZDQR010000016.1:0-20889 GCA_964507315.1 uncultured Roseivirgaceae bacterium | reverse complement strand
ATAAATGAAATACTATAAATACTTTATACTTACCATAATTGTGATTGCATTCGACCAAATCACAAAAATGTTGGTGTATAATAACATGAACCTTTACGAAGAGTTTAATGTGCTAGGGGAATGGTTTAGAATACATTTTATTTTAAACGAAGGCATTGCCTTTGGCATGAAACTTGGCTGGCCATACTCTAAAGTGGTACTTACACTATTCAGATTAGTTGCTTCTATTGGTGGTGTTTACTTATTGTATAAATATGCTAAAAAAGGAATGCACCAAGGTGCACTTTGGGCAGGAGCACTCATATTAGCAGGAGCCATTGGCAATTTAATAGATAGCCTTTTTTATGGTATTTGGTTAGATAATGCTCCTTACGATGCTCCTTTTGCTTTATTCAATGGGCAAGTAATAGATATGCTTTACTTCCCATTATTTGAATTTACTTGGCCTAACTGGACACCTTTTGTGGGAGGTGAATATTTCCACTTTTTCAACGCCATTTTTAATGTAGCCGACTCCTCTATTTTTGTAGGTGTAGTTATACTATTAGTGTTTCAAAAAAGGTTTTTCCCTGATGAGAAAAAATCTAAATCTACTGAAGAATTAGATGAGCGATTAATTGCAAACCAACAAATGAGTTCTGCCGTAGAAGGCACCGAAGAGGATTGTTGTATTCCTGAGTAACATCATTGGTTAATGATATAAAATTCTATCCTTCTATTAATACTCCTCCCTTTTTCAGTGTCGTTAGTATCTGTTGGCTCTAATTCTCCTTTTCCTTGGGTTATAATTTGAGAAGGAGAAACTCCTTGTTTAAGCAGAACCTTGGCTGCAGCTTTTGCTCTGGTTAATGAAAATGTAAAGTTTCTTTCTGCAGATCCAATATTGTCCGTATGGCCAACTAGAATTACTTTGGAATTAGGATAGCTTTTGAGTAATTCAGCTATTTCTTCCAGCTTTTGATAAGAGGCTTCATTTATTTTAGCAGAATTATATTCAAAATGAAAGCTGTTTTCGCTCCCTAGATTCACATCTATTTCAGAATAATTGCTTACCTCTTTTTCCTTAGGAATTTGTGAAGAAGGAATTTGGGTACTATCAACTACTGTTACTTTTGTGCTATCCAACTCTAATTTAATTACTGGGGGAATTACCTTTTCTGATGGAGGTTTATTTCTTTTTGTTGGAGGTGTTGCCTTCTTCTTCTTTTTTGTTTTTCTTTTTTTATTTCTTCTACGTTTATTTTTCTGAGGAGTGGTATTAATTGGGTTTCTTACAATAAGAAGCACTTCAACAGCATTATTAAATACTCCAGCTTCAACATTTGCACTCATATCAATATGGTAAGCCATACCCACCACATACTTTGGTTGCAAATACTGTATGCCAAATTGTGCACCTTTGTTTAGCTGATAATTAACCTCCATATTAAAGCTATTCTCTTTTCGAGATAGCCTGCTAAATTTTGAAAGAGAGTAATTAAAATCCATACCAAGCTTTACATAAGATCTTTTAGTGGTGCTTGTAATAATAAATTTAGGAATAAGTGCAATTTGATTTTTATCGTACACCCGAACACCTCCAAGCAATGTAAATTGCTTATTGCTCGTGAGCTTATCTGCTGTATAAAATGAGTCTTTATATTTGTTAAGTTGAAATACTGAAAGGCCTAGATAGGATTTTGTGTCTTTGTTTCTGTCATTTTCAAACCAATAAAAAGAGGCATTTAATTTCGGGTACACGAGCCTTTCAGCGGATAGGTTTTCTCCAGAACCTAAGCTAGGATTAAACCCGTCTTCGATAGTCCACATTGCTCCAGTTTGAATGTCATTTAGGTCAATTTTTTTTGAGACCATACCTACATCCATGGCAAAGGAAACGCCAGCATTTTTTTTGTAATTAAAGCTATAAGCAATTGTTGATGAAAATAATTGTTCGGTTAGGTTTCCTGGCCCTTTAATTTGGTTTTTTAGTAAACTTATACCTAATGCAAGGCGGTTGTTTTTGTGATTTACAATTGGGTATTTGGCAAAAATTAAAGAAGACACAAAGTTATCGGCACCAGCTAATTTTTGATTCTTGTATAGCATGGAGGCACTTGCATAGCTATCGATCCCAATACGGGCCGGTACCGATTCTGGTATTGCATACGTGTGCTGTGCAAAAAATGAGCTTTGTGCTAGTGTGTCAAAACAGCTAAAAAATGCTAATAGTGCTATGCTTAACCTCATCTAATTAACGTAAAATTGCCATCGTTAGATAATTGAGTTCCATCTAAAAATTCACCAGTAATAGACCATAGATAATTACCTTGTGGCATATTACGGCCATTATAGGAGCCATCCCAACCTATGTTAAGTACTTCTTGCAGGTTGCTAGAGTTATATAATAATGTCCCTTGGGTGTCGTATATTTTTAGTGAAATTTCTTTGAGGTTGCTTCCGTAAACTTTTAGATAATCATTACTCCCATCTCCGTTAGGGGAGAATAAATTGGGAACAAATATTGTTTCCTTTACAAAAACAGAAACGTCATCCTCTCCTGTGCAATTGTTTTCATCAATGCCAATAACTACATAGTTTGTAGATAAGCTTGGACTTGCAATTGGGTTTGCGATAAAGGCATTGCTTAGCCCTAATGGAGGGCTCCAAGTATATGAAATGCCGCCTGTGGCTAATAAGTTAGTGGATTCCCCTTTTAAGATGGACACGTCATTACCGGCATCAATGATGGGTAAGGTGTTAAGCCTAATTAGAATTTCCTTCGTAATAATACATCCAGTTGCAGACACTGCATTAATCACTAGCGTATCTGATTGCAATGGATTAAAAGTGATGGCTGTACCTTTTAAAGTATCTTCTTGAACCTTTAAAATCCAGGTTGCATCTTTAAATACAGCTCCTATTTCTAGGCTAATACTTTCACCTTCACAAATAGATTGGTTTTCAATCTCTATAGATTCAGCAGACAAAATATGAATGTAAGCAGCGTATGTTTTTGTAACACAATCGGCATCGGTGTAATTTGCATAAAGTACGTCATCCTTTGTAGCAACATATTGTAAGGTATCAGAAAAACTGAGTTGTCCAGTATTAAGTGAATTCCACTGCACAGCTTGAGGAGGAGAAACAGCTAGCTCGATTGTTTCGCCCGAACAAACATTATACGGCAATTCATCAGTATCCTTTATTTCAAAAACCCAAAGGCATGAGTTGCCATTACCTGTTGGCGCAGGTGAAATTAAGCTATTATCTTCGGCTTGTACATACCACTCATAAATACCTACAGGCAAGTTTTTAAGAACAAGTTTATGTGAAAGAGATTGCAGGCCAAAAGCTGAAACAGATCTGTGTTTAGCTGAGTGAATTGGCACCACAAAACCATTTGGCCCAGATAGTACTACATTAGATGTAAGGGAACTTGGGTTTGTGGTATCGTCAACACCATTATTCCATAAAAGCACAACCGAGTCTCCCTGCGGGAAAGCGTACAGTTCAGTGGGGTTATCAGGTGGTAAATTAATTGGATTATCATTTCTAATGATTTGCAAATAATGTTGTCCATCTTTTTCTCCTGAAATAAATATATCTTGATCGTTATCCCTATCAAAATCCCCTATGGCTATGCTAGCTTTAGAAATAGAGGTGGCAATTGTAGTGGTGTCGTAACTACCTGCTCCATTATTATAATAAAGGGTTAGTTCGTTTCTTGTTAATACTAACACATCTAGTAGGCCATCATTGGTAAAATCAGCTGAAAATAGTTGTTGTAGGCTGTCGGTTAATGATAACCCAAGAAATAATTCAAAATCGGCTCCATTATTTTTATAGAGTAGCAAGCTGTCTTTATTTCCAATTTTTCCACCAATCAACACATCCATAAATCCATTTTGGGTAAAATCGCCCTTACTAAAAATAGGGTTAGCGATAGTTTCAAATGGAAGGTTTATTGTGTCAAATTTTAAATTATTTATGTTTTTATTCAAGTAAAAATTTTGCTGGCTACCTGTATCACTAAAGGTGATTATATCAACAAACCCACTATTGTTTATATCTATATCTAATAATCGAGTGTTTTGAAGTGGGATAAAACGGCAAGAATCACATAAACTAAAGGCATCTTTTGAGTTTGTATAAAGAGCAATAGTGTCACTTGCATTTAGTTGCGTAGAAGTTGTGATTAAATCACTAAAACCATCGTTATTAAAATCTGCTAAACCCATTTCACCACTAAACTGAGGTAAGGGGCTTAGGTAACTTTCAAACTCGAGATTTGATTTATTGAGTAATATATTAAAGTAGGAGCTGCCTGCTAAACTACCAGAAATTAGTATGTCTATGAGGCCATTATTATTAATATCGCTTACTTGTAGCTTTGGGTTTTTAATGGCAGGTATGGGTATATGAATAGGGTTTAAGAAGTTGCCAAGAGTATCTACGCTATAAACTATTAATACATCTTGTCCTAAGGTATCAACACCTGCCAAAATCATTTCTAAGGTATTATTTTTTGTTAAATCAGCAAGTACAATATCTCCATTTGTAGTGCCAAAATTAGTAGATGGAAGTGCTGTAAAAGTCTGGGCTTGAACTACTGAAGTGAATAGCCATAATGACCCCAAAAAGAAAATTGTCTTTTGAATAGTTTTCATATCTTAGTTTTCTTCTTTAATTGAATTAATTACAATTTTAATAGGCAAAGTGGTTGTACTTGCTACTGGTTTACCATCCATTTGAGCAGGTTGCCAAGCAGGCATGTTTTTTATGAGGGTAACAATTTCTTCATCTACTTTACTAGATACACCCTGCATTATTTTTATTGCTTTTGGCTTTCCCGAAGTGTCTATGGTAAAGGCAACCACTAAATTACCTTTGGTTATTGGCAATGCTTTTTTATTAAGTTCAATGTGTAAGTAGTTCATTAAGCTATCTATGCCATAAGATGGCGCAGATTTTACAAATTCTATAGAATAACTAGGAGTATTTATTTCCTCTTTTCTTATTGGCTTCTTTTTAACCAATTTCTTTGTGGACTTTTTAGTTTTCTTTAGTTTAACAACAATGCTATCTTGGTTTGAGTCATATGCTGCAGAGTCTTTAACTGCTTTTGGCAGATGAGTGTTTTTAGGAGGGACAGATAAGTTTGTTGATGTTAAATCAGAATTGGTAGGCGTATAAAAATATAAAGCAGAGCCTATTATAATGCTTATAGGAATTAGGCTTAGCATCATCCTTTTCTTAATTATAGATTTTTTATGCGTTTTTAATAAAGCACTAAAATCTTTCAATCCTTCTACCTCCTCGGTTGTAATATCATGTTCCATTTTTATGATTTTATACCTTTCCATGCTGCATCTCTTTTTTAAGTTGATCTAACACCCTATAGGTTTTTACCTTCGCATTATTTTCGGTTACTTCCAAAATCGCTCCTATTTCTTTAAAGCTCCTTTTCTCAAAAAATCTAAGTTCAATAAGTTCCAAAGCCTCTAGTTTTAACGTTTGCAAGGCATTGGTTAAGCTGTTATACATATCTTCTAAGCTCAAAGCGGATTCTTCATGTATCTGCTCAGCAATTTCATTAGTAAGCATTACAACTCTCTGCTTCGATTGTTTTCTGTAGTAAGCATTAAGCTCGTTGGTGGCTATTTTATACAGCCAAGCCGAAAAGGGCACTCCTTTGTGTTGGTATTTTTTTAGATGAGTTAATGCCTTTAAAAAGACTTGAGAAGTTAAATCTGCAGCTACTTGTTTCTCTCCAACTCTTTTATAGATGAATAAGAAAATTTGCTGAAAGTTAGCATTGTATAGTCCTTCAAACCTTGCTGGGTTTGATTTGGCCTGCTTTATTAATTCTTTTTCTTCGAGTAGATTCAATGTAAAATCTTTTAATCTATATATATAAGACGATGTTGTTAAAAAGATACATTAAAAGAGAAATTATTTTTCATAATGTGCTTGAAATCTGTTCTTGTGCTTCCTTAATATTCAAATAGCTTAGAAAAATGATAACTATTATGAACATCTATGACTTTTTAATCGGTAGTTTGCCTCCATACAAATACCATTTTTTCTTTTTTTTATAAATCGTTACTTTTGCGGCATGTTAAAAAGACCTTGGAGCACCTATAAAATTATATTTATTGCAATAGTTTGTGCTACTCTCTTAACATTAAGTTTATATTCCGTACACCTTCATTTTTTTTCGGAAGCGCATTTTTTTGGTAAAGGATTGATAGCACCGGTTGCAGCAGGCTTAATTCTTGGTTTACTTATAGGTGTTTTTTACACAAAATTAATTAATAGGAACAATTACTTAATTTCAGCAGTTGAAAGACAGGAAATCCTTCGAGAGATTTCTCTTTTTTCACACCGTCAAACGTCATTAAAAGAAATACTGGATAAAACATTACAACTAATTATAACACGCCCTTTTGCAAAAGAACAATCAAGAGTAGGCATTTTTTTAAAATCAACTAAAAATTGGCTGCATTTAAAAAGCCACATTAACTTACCAGAAAAGATTTTAGAGAATTGTGGAAGTAGTTACGGGCTAGAAATTGGGCAGTGTTTGTGCGGAATGGCTGCTCAGCAGAAGAGGACAATTTTTAAAAATTGTGTTGATCATGATCACTCTACTAGCTATGCTACGATGGAAGACCATGGCCATTATAATGTGCCTATTATAAGCGGCAATGATGAACTATTGGGAGTTATAGTAATTTATTTAGACGTAAGCCATCTAAAGCAAAAATTTGAAATGCTTTTTTTAGAAGCCGTTGCCAGTATTTTAGCCGTTATAATTAGTAATTATAATGCTGAACTGGAGCTAAAAAAACAACTAGAACGCCTCGAAGAAGCGCAAAATTTTGCAGGAATTGGTTCTTGGGCACTTGATAATACAAATGGCGAAATTACTGCTTCAGAAGAGGTTTTTAATATAATGGGTTTTATGGGTAAGAGTTTTACCTATACTGAGGCTGAATTTTTGCAGACCACACACCCCGAAGACCTTTCTAGTATAAAATCTGCACTTGAAAAGGCTAAAAAAGGAGTTCCTTTCGAATTGGAAACAAGGCATTTTCGTAATGATGGTACCATAGCCTATATAATTAATAAGTGCAAACCAAAAATATTAGAGAATTCACATATCCCTATTTTAAGAGGGATAATTGTTGATGTAACAAGACTACGAACACATGAAATTAAGCTTAAAGAAAAGCAAACCTTGCTAAACGGGGTTTTACGTGCTACTCCAGACCCGCTTTATCTCATAGATTTAGAGAGTAATAATCTAGTGTACACCAATAGTGCGATGGAGAATATTTTTGCCCAAAAACCTCAATTGGTTGCTAATTTTAAAGAGCTTGGAATTAATTTAATATACAAAAGTATCCACCCAGATGATATTCACGTACTCGAAAAACTGAGAATTTCGTTACAAACAAGTGATGAAATTATTACGTTCAAGTTACGAACAAACATGTTTGCAGATGAATACCAATGGATTGAACAACAAATACTCGTTTATGATAGAGGCCAGGATGGAGCTATACATCAACTTATGGGCGTTGCAAAAAACATTACCCCAATGGTTAGTGCTCAAAATAAAGTTGCCAAATTACATGAAGAACTTTTAGTTCAATTCGAAGATATTAAGAAAATTAATAACGAATTAGATCAATTTGTGTATAGTGTATCTCACGATTTACGTGCCCCTCTTACTTCTATGATCGGCTTAGTTCATTTAAGCAAAATAGACCCAAACCCAGACATGGTGTTAGAATACATGTCAAAAATTGGTTTGAGTGTTAAAAAATTGGATGGATTTATTAAAGATATACTAGATTATTCTAGAAATGCAAGAACAGGTGTTGGAATAAGCCAAATAAATTTTCACGCACTTGTAAAATCACTTATCCAAGAGATAACTATTACTAGTAACCCAAATATTAAGATTAGCTGCAAAATAAATGATGAGGTGCCATTTTGGGGTGATGTAAAAAGGATTAGGATGATTTTTAATAATATCATTTCAAATGCGATTAAATATGCCGACCCTGTAAAGGAGGAAAGTTTCTTAAAAATTAACATAAGCACTTCTAATAAAGAATGTGTGATTAGGATAAAAGATAATGGTATTGGTATTTCAAAAGAAAACCTTCCTAAGGTGTTTAATATGTTCTATAGGGGAAATATACATTCTCAAGGCTCTGGATTAGGATTATATATTGTTAAAGAAATAATTCATAAATTAAATGGCTCTATTACTATTAAATCCAGCTTAGGTCAGAGCACTCAAATTAATTTAGTTTTACCTAATACTCTGCCTTCTAACAGTAATTAACAACAGCATTAATTGCACCTGCTTATGTTAATTATATCGAACGTTATGATTATAGCAATTGTTCTAGGGGAAACAATTTTAAAACCTTATTTTGGTACAATTCAATGACCTAAATAATTGTTAAAAATTCCCAAATATATTAATAAGGATATACTAATTAGCATACTTTCAGCTAACTGTATTACACTTACGCTGTACTCTATTAATGCTGTTTTTATATTAAAAGCTAGCATTTTAGGTACTGGCTTGCTAATGCCGCTATTTGTTGGTACAAGTGCTGGGTACTTATTTGGATATTTACACACTTTGCGTTTGAATAAGCATTTAGTAATGCAAAGTGTAATTGATCAACAATCCATTTTAAATAAAATTATACTTTTATCAAATCAGGAATCATCGCTTCAAAAGGTATTAGATGATTCTATACAATATATTGTTAAAGCACCCTTCTGCCTCCCTAAGTCAAAAGGGGGTGTTTTTTTAAGCGAAAAGAATGGGGATTTAACTCTCAAGAGTCATTATAACTTGTCACCTAAATTATTAGATTATTGTGGAGTACAAGGGATTAAATTAGGTGAGTGCCTTTGCGGTTTGGCAGCAGAAAAAAAGAAAACCATTTTTAAGAGCTGTGTTGATGATGACCACAGTATTCAAATTATTGGACTTGATGACCATGGGCATTATAATGTACCAATACTTTACGAAGGCGATGTTTTAGGGGTTTTGGTGGTTTATTTAGATACCAATCATATTAAAAATCAACTTGAAGTAGATTTCTTAGAATCGGTAGCAAATGTGCTTTCGTTAATTATTCTAAAAGACATAAAAAACCGTGAGTCCATAAAAAACCAAACCGTATTAAGAGAGGTTCAAAGATTTTCAGGAATTGGCACTTGGGAGAAAAATATAGCTACGGGTCTCATTTCAGCTTCACAAGAAGTGTTTGAAATAATGGGGTATAAATATAACGAAGTCCAATTTTCGGAAACCTTCTTTCAAAAATTAACGCACTCTTCAGACATTGATAAACTTAAAGAAGCAGTAGCAAAAGCAAAAAAGGGAACACCTTTTGAGATTGAGATTAAACAGTATAAAAAAGACGGAACACTGGTCAGTGTAATTAATAAATGCAAACCAATTGTAAATGTAGACGGTACAATTACTGAAGTTACAGGCATACTTATTGATGTTTCTAACATTAGAAAAAATGAAGAAGAGCTAATCAAAAAACAACACCTGATTGAAGGCATATTAAAAGCTTCTCCTGACCCACTTTACTTAATTGACTTAGAAACCAACGAAATTCTGTACTATAACAAGGCAATGGAAGACGTTATTACTAAGAACCCCATATTTATTATAGATTACCCAAAAAAAGGAGTGCGTTTATTTAGAGAACATGTGCACAAAGATGATTTAAAAGAATATGATAAAATGAACTATGCGATGCGTCATTCTGATGATATTTACACACTTAGATTTAGAACAAGCATTTTTGATGATGAATTTCATTGGATTGAACAAAAGAGCTTAGTGTATAGTAGAAGAGAAAATGGGATGGTGCATCAAGTGTTATTGCTTTCAAAAGATATTTCTGAAAGAGTGCACGCAACAAACAGAGTTAAAAAATTGAATGTTGACTTAGTTACTCAAAACAAAAACATAAAAAAAATAAATCGGGAATTAGACCAGTTTGTGTATAGCGTATCCCACGATTTAAGAGCTCCGTTAGCCTCTGTGCTCGGTCTTGTGAACTTAGGTAGACTCAACCCAAGTAAAGACGAGCTTAAAGATTATATGGCGCGTATTGGTGTTAGCATTGAAAAGCTAGATGGTTTTATTAAAGACATATTGGATTATTCTAGAAATGCAAGAACAGAAGTTGATAGCAAACCAATAAATCTTGAAACCATTTTTATGGATATTATTAACGGAATTAAAGCCGTTAATAATCCAGATATTGAACTCGATTTTAAAATTGATGAGCAATTTATTTATTGTGGTGATGAGAGAAGAATTTCAATAATCTTAAATAATTTAATATCTAATGCCATAAAATATGCTGACTATTCTAAGCCAAAACGAATTTTAAAAGTGCGGATTACAACAGCTAAAAATGGGTGCAATATTATTTTGGAAGACAATGGAATTGGTATTGATAAAGAGAGTCTTTCAAAAGTGTTTAGGATGTTTTATCGAGCAACAGAACTCTCCGAAGGCTCTGGCTTATACATTGTAAAAGAAGCCATTAATAAAATGCATGGTACTATCGATATTAGTTCTGAAATAGGAGTGGGAACAAGCATTATTATTCAATTGCCAAACAATGTAGCAAGAACACACAAAGTTTGAAACTATTGCAAAACTGAAAATGCCTATATTTGTATTTTTGTTGGTTTAATTTTTAAATAGATATGAAGAAAATTTTATGGTTAGTAATTGTAATTTTATTGGCATCTCTTCTGTATTTTAGATACAAGGACTATACTAAATACAACCCTCCAACTTATTTTAATTATACCGTTAATGAAGCCATAGATATTAACTACCACAACCCTAAAGTGGTAAAGGAGTATTTTGAAAACGCTTATAAAATAGGAAACTTTGCAAGGCAATTTTGGGCAAATAAAGGAGTTGATATTAACTTTATTAGTAGCGAAAATCCTGATTTTATCAATTCATATAGTTATTATCAATCATTAGTAATAAACACCCAGATTATTGAACAAAAACTTGTGTTGTCAAGTGAGCTAAAAAAGAAAGGGTTTTCTAATGAAGAAGTAAAATTAATTGAAATAGAAGGGGGAAACCCTAAAAAGATAGAAAAGGGAAAAGCGTATAAAAATCTATTGCAGTTAAATAAACTAACATCTGGAGATATTGGACAAGAAGTTTGGCTGTTACAAAAGCAATTAATTTCAATGGGATACAAAATTCCTAAAGACGGGGTATTTGGTGGAGAAACGCTAACTGCGATTATAGATTTACAAAAAAAGAATGACTTATACCCTTCGGGGAAAATTGATTTGGCTACGATTAAAGCACTAATAAAATGACTGAGAATACTAAAAAGGACAGCCCCAGAATTGACCCAAAAATTGAAGCAATTAAAGAAATAATTTTTGGCGAGAATATAAAAGAATACGAAGACGAGTTTAAAAAAATAACCGAATTAATTAGAAATCATAAGAAGGAATTAGAGAAAAAACTTGAAGAATTTCGAGCGGAAGCAATTGCCAAGATTAACGATTCTAATAAAGATTTTTCGGATAGGTTAGAAGAAATTAGCAAAAACACAGAAGAAGGTTTGAAAGAACTCGACAATGCAAAAATAAGTCGGAATAGTTTAGGAGAGTTGTTGTTGCAAATGGCAAAAAGCATACAAGATTAATTATAAGTAAACCTAATCTTATCTAACTATTTGTGGAAGTTGTTAAAACCAAAGTGCCCTCCAAAGAAAGCAGCCAGATGCTCCAATTACGAGATATTCTGTTTGAAAAAGATAGAGAACAACAACTTGGGTTAAATGATAGAGTAAGTAAAATACAAGAAACATTAAACACAAAAGAAAAGTTATCGACCAAGGTAAATCCACTAATTAAAGAAGAATTAGATCAGCTAAAAAATGATTTTCCTACACTTTTTGGCCCTGTAATAACAGAAACTATTAAGTACCAAATACAAAACTCACAAGATGAAGTAGTTGATGCGCTATATCCTATTATTGGTAAATTAATTAGAAAGTACATTTCTCGAGAAATTGAGATTCTTTCAGAGCGTGTTGATAAACAATTTGAAAAGGCATTTTCTTGGGAGGGGTGGCTAATAAGAATTAAAATATGGTTTGGTGGGGCTAAGGAGAGTGATATTGTTTTGCAAGGAATTAGTGATGCTACAATTGAAGAAATATTTGTGATAGAGCAAAATTCAGGACTGTTATTTGGCAGTTACTCAAGAACAAAAACAATAGATGAAGATATGATTGCAGGCATGTTAACAGCCATTAAAAGTTTTGTGGTTGATGCTTTCAAAACAGAAGATCAAAATTTGGAAGGGATAGAATATGAGTCTTACCACATTTTATTTTATAATTTTAATAAGTTTTTTTTAACGGTGGTTGTTTCTGGCATCATAACAGCTTCGTTTAAAGACCAGTTGGAGAAAACAGTGTTAAAATTTGTTGATAAGCTAAGGAAACAATCTAATAATATTGAAGAAAGCGAGTCAAATCAATTTTCAGGTTATCTCGAGAAATTTTTTGAAGACTTATAATTACAACAATTAGAATGAATATTTTTAATAAGAGGAACCGTAGCTTAAGTAAAAAAATAATATTGCTCGGGCAGTTTGGTGTTGGTAAATCATCATTGATAGAAAGGTTTGTGCATCAAGAGTTTTCAGAATTGTATATAACTACAATTGGTGTAAAAATCGATAAAAAAGAGGTGCAATTCGGAGACAAGAAATATTCATTGCTAATATGGGATATTGCTGGGGAAGATGCCCAAATTAAAGTGCCAGCGGCATATAAATTAGGCGCACATGGTGCCATTTTTGTTTTTGACTTAACCATGCCTTCTAGTTTTGAAAGCCTTGAACAGGATATTGCCTATATGAAAAAAATTATACCTCCCATACCGTTTGTATTAGCCGGCAATAAAGCTGATTTAGTTAATGAAGATGAAATGGCCAGAATTAAAGGAATTTTACCCAATAATGATTACGTATATAGCAGTGCCAAAACAGGAGAAAACGTAGAAAATATTTTTACAAGTTTAGTTAAAAAAATGGCAAAATGAACCCCTTAGAAGTAAAGGGTAAGCTACTTAACCCAACTGCACAAATAATTGTTTTTAGCGAAGAAGGGGAGCTTATATATTCTTGTAATGCACTTTTTAATATTCGCGAAAAAGATGCAGTTTCTCTTTTTAATACATTTCCAGTACTTGAGGGATTGCAAGAAGTGTTTTTTGACCTAGCAGAAGGAGAAAGATTAAACTTTCCGTGTGTGTGGTTTGAATATCTTGGAGTTTCAGGCCATTTCGATTTTTTATTTACCAAGCATGATGGAGAACTTTACTGGTTAATTCAAGATTTTGATAAAATTTACTCTAAGCTAATAAGTGTTCAGCAAGAACGAAATGTTTCCATTATTAATAGTGAAATTCTTGAGTTGCATAAAAAAACACAGGAGAAACTAGTAAAAGTTGAAAAAGCGTATGAATATTTATTCAATAACACTCCAGATTTAATACAGAGCATCGATGTACAAGGTAATTTTAATTTTACTAATCCAGCTTGGCAAAAAACATTGCTTTTAACAGAATACGAACTATCTCAAATTAACTTTTACAACCTTGTTCATCCTGACGATTTATCATATTGTAAGCAAATTTATAAAAGCCTATCACATAAAAAGAAACTTAAATTTGTAGAATTTAGGCTTTTAGATAAAAATGGTCAAACTATTTCGGTTCGTGGATCAATTAATTTATCTGATTCAGAAGGTGAAACAAAATCGATTCAGGGCATATATAGAAATGTTACACAAAGAAAAATAGTTGAGCAAAGGCTTAAACAAAGTGAAACCTTGTACAGGTTGCTTGTTGAAAATGCGAGCGATATTATTGTTAAAATAAGTACTCAAGGCAAAATAACCTATATGAATAAAGTAGGTTTAAAATTTGTTCGGAAAGCAGAAGAAGAATTAAAAGGAGTTGATTTTTTAGATTGGGTTGATAATAATTACAGGAAAAATGTTACAGAGTTTTATTCCAACCAATTTAGAAAAGGAGAAAACTCAACATATTTAGAATTTCCTTTGATTTTGAATAATGAGAGAAAATGGGTTGGTCAGAATGCGAATTTGCTGTTTGAAACAGTAGATGGCAAAGAAACGATTGTAGGATTCTTACTTATTTTAAGGGATGTTTCAAAACAAAAAGAACAAGAGGATCTATTGAATAGAGATAATTATTTATTAGAAATTAAAGTTAAAGAAAGAACCCGTGCCCTTAATAAATCAAACCAAGAATTGGTTGGTTTAAATAATGAACTAGAAGAAAATGCTAAAGAACTTATCAAACATATTAATGAATTGGAGGAATTTTCTTTTATAGTTTCACACGATGTTAGAGGACCTATTGCAAGGCTACTGGGGCTAACCATGCTTTTTGGCATGGTTGATACGATAGAGCACAAAAGCCTAACTGAGCAAATAGAAGCAGAGACACTTTCTTTAGACTCGATTATTAAAGACTTGAATAATATTCTTCAAATTCGTAATGATATTTACTTAACAAATGAACTTGTAAATGTAAATGAAGAAATTACAACAGCACTAAAACGGCTATCAATAATAAGTGATAATGCTGATATCTTAAAAAACATAGAACTTGTAATTGAAGAAGAACAGGTTTATGGCATTGGTGCATACATACAAAGTATTTTATATAATTTAATTAGCAATAGTTTAAAATATAAGCAGGAGGGCAGAGATTTAAGAATAAAACTGACTTGTAAGGTTATAAAAAAGAGCTATTTGATTGAGATAATCGATAATGGAAAAGGGATTGACCTTATTAAATTTGAAAAAAAATTATTTAGAATGTATTCGCGCTTTGATATGGAAGCACAGGGTAAAGGAGTTGGACTATATTTAGTTAAAAAACAAGTAGAAGCGATGAATGGCAGAATAAGTGTAAACAGCAAAGTTAATCAAGGCTCTACCTTTTCCATTTATTTGCCAATCCCTCAGCAAGATGTTTCTTCTTAACCTGAGTTATAATTGTATATTATTTACTAGGCATAAAAAATCCCGCTCAGTTAATAAAGTCGGGACAGCTTAAGGACACTTTCCGTTATCCTTTGCGCGATTGCCTGCTTTCTTTGGCAACAACCGCTAATTATTTGGTAACCACTATTGTGGTTGTTTTCTGATACAAAAGTAAAAATCTTGGTCAAATAATCAGCCTTTTAAGTATTAACAAATTGTTACTAATTAGAAGGAACATTTTCTATTATCGCTTGTTTTGAGATTTATAAAATATCAACTTTAAATTTCAAAATATTAATTATGGCTAAGCAAGTTTATTACTCCGATTATTTACAATTAGATAAAATATTGAGCGCCCAACAAACCGAAAGTGGTTTGGCTGGCGATGAAGCTCATGACGAAATGCTTTTTATCATTATTCATCAAGCTTACGAACTCTGGTTCAAGCAAATGAAATACGAAATGCAGTCGATTGTGGATATTATGAACAAACCCACAATTAATGATAATTCGCCAGATGTGTTTTCAGTGGTACACCGGCTTAAACGAATTGCTACTATTTGGCAGTTAGGCATCCAGCAAATTGATGTGCTTGAAACTATGACCCCATTGGATTTTCTTGACTTTAGAGATCGGTTACGCCCAGCCTCTGGGTTTCAAAGTTTTCAGTTTAAGATGCTGGAGGCTATGATGGGCCTTAAATTTGAAGACCGACAAGGGAAAGCTTTTTACCAAAGTCATTTACGTAAAGAGCACATAGAGGATATCGCTAAAATTGAGGCACAACCCTCTGTAATAGAACTATTAAATGCGTGGCTCGAACGTATTCCTTTTTTCGATGCGCCATTTTATGAGGAATCAAAAGAAGTTAAATCACATCCTTTTTGGGTTGATTACAAAAAGGCTTTTGCCTCTACTTTAAATGAAAATGATGATAGCATAATAAAAACCTTTGAACAGTTTTTTTATACCGAAGGAAAGCTAAAAGGCAACCGACTTAGTGCCAAAGCCAATAGAGCAGCTTTGTTTATTTTGGCCTATAGAGATTATCCGCTTTTACAAATACCATTTCAATTATTGGATACCTTAATTTTAATAGATGAATTAATGAGCACCTGGCGTGCCCGCCATATTGCTATGGTTGCGCGTATGATTGGCATGCGTACAGGTACAGGAGGGAGCACTGGTGCTGATTATTTGAGCAAATCGCGAGATCACCACGGGGTATTTAATGAGCTTTCTGGATTAAACACATATTTGGTGCAACGTAAAAATTTGCCTGTGTTACCTGATGCATTAAAAGAAAGACTTGGGTTTAGTTAACTTATGACAGGAGGGATCGGTTTTTCAAGAGATAGCAGCAATGCGCAAAAAAAGAACCGGAGTTTATTAGGGTTTAGAAAAAGCAATTCAGAAAACCCTTATTGGGGAAATAAGAACCTATCACAAAAAAGAGATGTAAATTTTTCTGAACTCTTAAGTTTTAAAAAGAAACGCACCTCTTCATTAAAAAGAAGAAGTGCGTTAATACTAATCATTATAGGAACTCTTGCTCTAGTTATTTGGGGAATCCTATAAATACAGCAAGCCTATTAAGCCACCTCCTTCAACCCTTTTTTCCAATTCATCATAGCAATGGTCAGCTTTGAGCTTGTCGTAGCAAAATCACTTCCAATTGCAATAGCAGAACTTGCCTCATTATCTTTTCTTGAAAGGGCCAAATCCATTATTCTAGCAGTCTCAAAATGTAATTTTTTATGGAGATCAAATATAATATTGTATTCTTGATGGCTGTTTAAAAAAGCTTTGTCGTTATCAAGCCATTTACCAAATTCACAGTTATGTGGAGATTTTACGAATGCAACATCAAACTCAGAAGTGTGAGTTTTTATTGCATTTCTTAGCCTCATTTTCCACATACCATGAGAAGCAATGGCCTTATCAATGTTTAGAACTATCTCTTTCGTACTCATAAAAAAATTATTTTTTAAATAAGTCGCAAATATGTATATAATTATATAATTCGCCAAATAATACCATTGAAATTGAATAATTGTTTTTCACCTTCAAAAAAGATATTTCTCATTAAATTCATCATTTTTACATTTCAATATAATCTTATGCGCAATGGATAATAAAGCAATACTTACTTACATAGAAGATAACAAACAACGGTTTTTAGATGAACTGTTCGACCTATTAAGATTGCCTTCTGTAAGTGCAGATCCTAAGTTCGCTGGGGATGTTCGTAAAACAGCTGAGATGGTAAAAGCAAGGTTACTAGAATCTGGTTGTGATAACGCAGAGATAATAGAAACTGCTGGCCACCCTGTAGTGTATGCCGAAAAAATTATAGATACCAGTTTGCCAACCGTAATAGTATATGGTCATTACGATGTGCAGCCTGCAGATCCCTATGAATTATGGGACTCCCCTCCTTTTGAGCCAATAATTAAGGATGATAAAATATTTGCTCGTGGAGCGTGCGATGATAAAGGTCAAGCCTACATGCATGTGAAAGCATTAGAGGCGATGGTAGAAACTGGCTCTTTACAGTGTAATGTTAAGTTTATGATTGAAGGGGAAGAGGAAATAGGCTCGCGCAATTTAGAAACCTTTGTAAAGGAGAATAAAGAGAAATTGGCTGGAGATGTTATTCTAATTTCAGATACTGGAATTATATCTAACGATACACCCTCCATTACTGTAGGCTTACGTGGCTTAAGTTATATGGAAGTAGAAGTTACAGGCCCAAACAGAGATTTGCACTCAGGTGTGTATGGGGGAGCGGTAGCCAATCCAATTAATGTGTTGTGCACAATGATAGATTCTTTAACAGATAAAAATGGGCGTATTACCATTCCTGGTTTTTACGATAAAGTAGAAGAATTATCTGCTGCTGACAGGGAGCAAATGGGCAAAGCACCATTTGATATTGAGGCCTATAAAGAAGAAATAGGGATTAATGAAGTAAGTGGAGAAAAAGGATTTACAACAAATGAGCGAACTGGTATTCGCCCAGCATTAGATGTTAACGGTATTTGGGGTGGCTATATAGGAGAAGGCGCTAAAACAGTATTACCGTCTAAAGCTTATGCAAAAATCTCCATGCGACTAGTGCCTAACCAGCACAGTGATGAAATCTCTGAGTTGTTCACTACCCATTTTAATTCAATTGCGCCCGATTATGTACAGGTAAAAGTAACTGCTCACCACGGGGGTCAGCCTTCGGTGGTTAAAACCGATTCGTTAGCGTATGGTGCTGCAAGCAAAGCTTTTGAAGAAGCTTGGGGAAAAACGCCTATACCAACCAGAGATGGAGGAAGTATTCCTATTGTGGCGTTATTTAAAGAGATTTTAAAGGTAGATGTTGTGCTCTTAGGTTTTGGGCTAGATTCTGATGCGATTCACTCACCTAATGAGCATTATGGTGTTTTTAACTACTTTAAAGGGATCGAAACCATTGCCTTGTTCTATAAGCATTTTGTAGAACTCAAGAAATAAACTTTTTTAGTGATAACCCTGTTATATTTGAAATTGCATATTAACCCGTCATTCCTGTCCTCCTAAGAATTACGTATTAAAATAACTATGAAAAAAACCCTATTTATTCTTTTTTTCTTGGCTTCGATACTAAGTCAAGCACAAATTTTACAACCTGCTGTATGGCAATATGAGGTATCCACTGGAGATTTTAAAGTAGGAGATGAAATTGAGCTCATATTTAAAGCCAACATTGATAAAGGATGGCATTTATACTCTTCCGATTTTGATCCTGAGTTAGGGCCTATGGTTACAACATTTACTTTTACCCCAAACGATAGTTATGCCCTTGTTGGAGAACTAAGAGCCATCAATCCAAAGAAAGGATACGATGATGTTTTTGAAGGAGACTACACTTACTTTGAAGGCAAGGGAGAGTTTAGGCAAACCATTAAAGTGCTTTCAAAAGAACTTTCTTTTAAGGGTTTTTACGAATACCAAGTGTGCACAACTACAGATGGAATGTGTATTCCGTTTGATCATGATTTTTCTCAAACCAATTTTGGTTTAAAGCAGGTTAAAAAAAAAAGTGAAGTAAAGACGGAGTCCTCCTCTTCAGCATATGTGGATGAGAACATTACTAAGCCAGAGGACAAGAGTCTTTGGGCTTTTATGTTATTTGCGTTTGTAACGGGCCTAATCACATTGCTTACACCATGTGTGTTTCCAATGATTCCAATGACAGTAACGTTCTTTTTAAAAGAGCATGAAAAAGGAGGAAATGGCAAGCAAAAGGCACTTGTGTTTGGAGCTTCCATCATATTTATATTTACTGTTTTAGGCACCCTAACCGCTGTTTTGTTTGGAGCTGATACACTTAACCAATTGGCTACTCATTGGATTCCGAACATTGTAATCTTTATTATCTTCTTAATTTTTGCTCTTTCGTTTTTGGGTTTATTCGAAATTACCTTACCGCACCAATTAGTAAATAAAATTGATGCACAAAGTAATAAAGGTGGCTTCCTTGGAGTGTTCTTTATGGCGTTTACATTGGCCTTAATCTCCTTTTCTTGCACATTCCCAATTGTGGGTAGTGTATTAGTTTTATCCGCTCAAGGGGAGTTTATTAAGCCTATTCTAGGCATGCTTTCCTTTTCGTTAGCCTTTGCATTACCGTTTACTTTATTCGCCTTTTTTCCGGCTTGGTTACAAAAAATGCCTAAATCTGGTGGTTGGTTAAACTCAGTAAAAGTAGTACTAGGTTTAGCCGAATTAGCTCTTGGACTTAAGTTCTTAAGTGTAGCAGATCAAGCCTACCACTGGGGTATTTTAGACCGAGAAATTTACTTAGCGTTCTGGATTGTTATTTTCGGAATAATGGGCTTATACCTATTGGGTAAAGTTAGATTACCGCACGATAGCCCAATGGAACATGTGGGAGTCTATCGATTATTGATGTCGATTATCACCTTCACATTTGTATTGTACTTAATACCAGGTATGTGGGGCGCTCCATTAAAAGCGCTATCAGGCTATTTGCCTCCAATGAGTACACACGATTTTAATATGGCAGAAATGAGCGGAGGAATAACTGCCTCGGAGCCTAGCAATATTTGTGAAGACCCTAAATATGATGAGTTCTTACACTTTCCTCACAGGTTGCAAGGCTATTTCGATTATAAACAAGCCTTAGCTTGTGCCAAAGAGCAGAACAAGCCTCTATTTATCGATTTTACAGGCCATGGCTGTGTTAATTGTAGAGAAATGGAAGCACGTGTTTGGTCAGACCCTAAGGTGCTTAAAAGGCTTAAAGAAGACTTTGTACTGGTAGCTCTTTATGTAGATGACAGAACTGAATTGCCAGAAGACGAATGGTACACATCTACCTATGATAATAAGGTGAAGAAAACATTGGGCAAGCAGAATGCCGATTTTCAGATTGGTCGTTATAATAATAATGCACAACCTTTTTATGTAATCTTAAATCAGCAAGAAGAATTGGTTATGCAACCTAGAGGCTATGATCTAAGCACTGAAGGCTTTGCAGCTTTCTTAGATGAAGCGAGTAGAAGGTATAAGGCAGGGGATAAAGTTAAAAAATAACTGTCATTACGAACCCTGTCTTAAGCTCAAATACCAAAGCTTGCAAGGGGTGGAGTAACCTCTTGGTTAATGCTGGTATTACAATTACTACAGTCGTTCCGCCTTCGAAATAACGTTTCAAACTAAGCTTAATACCTCAAATGCACTAATTTGCCTGCTCCAACTTTGGTGGTAGTAATAATGA
>CAZDQR010000015.1:0-21003 GCA_964507315.1 uncultured Roseivirgaceae bacterium | reverse complement strand
GCTTTGTACCTCTTTATCAGTAAATGAACGAGTAACATAGAACTGCTTTTTGCGAATTAGATCTATAGCTGAGTGTTCAGGATCAAACCCTCTAGGAGCCGATTTTAATTCTTGCCCCTGCAGATCGCCAAAAGTTGATTTAAACTTTTTATCATTCAAAATGCCTCTAATTTCTGTATCATCCTGTTCAAATTCTTTTCGAATACGTTTTAGATCGTCCGACTCGGGCCCATAAAAACCGCCTCCTACAATACAGTTACCGGGCTCTATATTTAAATAATAGCCACCTCTAAGTTCTTGTGTGGCTCTTATAAAATAACCGGCAAATCGCGTTTTATAAGGTGTTTTATCTTTTGAGAACCGAACATCTCTGTAAATTCTAAACACTTTGTGTTTTTCTATTTGATCTGTCTGTTGCAGGCGATCTTCCACCGCTTGGTAAAACATCTTCGCCTCGGTATGAAAATTTTGAAACGTTGGTTTATGTTCATTAAACCATTCTCTCGTATTATTTTCCTTTAAATCTTCTAAAAACTGAAATAGCTGAGCGGATATCATAAAATTGGTTGTTATTCAATTGCAATTTAACCTATTTGAATAACTGCTGCAAGCCAAACCATCAACAAAGAATGTGTCTATTTGTAGCAATATTTTCTTAAGCAGTAACGATTCCTAAAGTACTTGGGCAATGGGTTTATCGTCCTATCTTTGCACCTGATTTAATTAGTATCGTTTTAGTAATGGCCGAAGAACATTTAAACAGCAAAGAAATTGAACAGTGCATCTCTATTTTAGAGAAGTTGAATAACGATGCTGGCCAGCTCTTTAATTTGCCAGAAACGCAACGTGTACACTTAATGAAAGTTGCAGGGTTATTATCTAGACCTAACCGAGATAAGTTTCAACAGCGTAGAAAGGATGCAAAAAAAGCGGCTAAACGCAAAATGATTGAGCGCGACAAGCACGCACGTAAAGAAACAGGTATTAGAAGTGCTCGTGAAGCCATTGTTTTTGAAGCTCCACTCCTACTAGAAGCCCCAAGAGCCACTGAAAAGGAATTGGAATCCCCTCGAAATTGCTATGTGTGCAAAGCTGTTTATACGCAACTGCATCATTTTTATGATACCATGTGCCCTAGTTGCGGTGAGTTTAATTATGCTAAAAGATACCAAACCACTGACCTAACCGACCAAGTAGCTGTAATTACAGGGTCACGTTTAAAAATTGGATATCACATTACCTTAATGCTATTACGTGCAGGTGCAACGGTAATTGCTACTACTCGCTTTCCAGTAGATTCTGCTCAACGCTTTGCCAAAGAAAATGACTTTCATTCTTGGGGTAAACGCCTGCATATTCACGGATTAGATTTACGCCATATCCCTAGCGTAGAAATATTCTGCAATTACATAGAGCAACAATACGATAGGTTAGATATTCTCATTAATAATGCAGCGCAAACTGTAAGAAGGCCTGCGGGTTTCTACCAACATTTAATGGCCAAGGAGGAAATCCCTTTAGATGAGCTTCCTCAATCAGTTAAGAGTCTATTATCTAATCATAATAGCTGTTTGCAAGAGTTAAGGGCGTTATCAAGCACTGTTTCGGGAGAGCAGAATAGTACGTTGCCAGTAACTTGGCATGGCCCAGAGCCAGGTATTGGCTTACGTGCATCGGCAAAGCTCTCTCAAATACCCTACAGTTTTGATAATTCATTACCAAGCAAAGAAGTATTTCCTGAAGGAAAACTAGATGCAGATTTGCAGCAAGTGGATTTACGCAAAACCAATAGCTGGCGATTGAGGTTAGGCGAAATTGAAACCCCAGAAATGGTTGAAGTACAATTGGTTAATGCTGTGGCTCCCTTTGTGTTATGTAATAAATTATCGCATTTAATGCGAAAAGAAAACACAGGTAAGAAGCATATCATTAATGTATCGGCAATGGAAGGTAAGTTTCATAGGTTTCATAAGGAAGACCGCCATCCGCATACCAATATGGCCAAGGCCGCACTTAATATGATGACTCACACTTCTGCCTCTGACTTTGCCAAGGATGGCATTTTTATGAATGCGGTAGATACAGGTTGGGTAACAGATGAAGATCCTGCCGAATTGTCTCGTAAAAAAGTGGAAGAGCACGATTTTCAGCCTCCTTTGGACATTGTAGATGGTGCAGCACGGGTTATGGATCCATTAATTGATGGTATTAATACAGGCAAACATTGGTGTGGTAAATTTTTAAAAGACTATAGACCGATTGATTGGTAGCGGCACATTACTTATCTATCAAGGAAGTCACTCCGTAGGAGTCTTAACCAATTAGAAACTCATTAGTGGTTAAGATTTCTTCGCTGTGCTGCGAAATGACTTTCAAATTCTAATACTTTGTACATTTACACCTAATGCTGATTCAATAAATCTATCAATGCTCAAATACTCCCAGTTCTACCTCATTCGCATCGAATTTCTCGGCTTTAGATACCATGGGTGGCAGAAACAGCCCAAGTTTAAAAGTGTACACGGTATGATTGATAAAACCTTCGAGTTTGTACTTGGCCATGCCAATTTTAAAACATTAGGTTGCGGACGCACAGATGCCAAAGTTTCAGCCGATGATTATGCGTTTGAATTGTTTTTTAATGATGAAGTCGTTCCAGAAAAACTGCTTCACTCCCTCAATAAAAACCTCCCTTCCGATATAAGAGCAAAGTCTATTGAAGTTGTTGATTCAGCATTTAACATCATTCAACACGCAAAAATAAAAGAGTATCATTACCATTTTTCATCGGGCGAAAAATCTCACCCTTTTAACGCACCATTTATTCGTGATTTTGGTAAGGCATTACATATTAATAAGATGCAGCAAGCTGCCAGTATATTTAAAGGCGTGCATAATTTTAAGAGATACGTTAGTAAACCGGCTCCAGGAACTGAGTTTGAAAGAGAGATTCTGAGTTCCACTATAGAGCCTAACACCAAGTTTACAGGTCAGTTTGCTGCCGATGATGCGTTTGTATATAAAGTAAGAGCTAAAGGCTTTATGCGCTACCAAGTGCGCTTAATGATGGGTGCCTTAGTAGAAGTAGGTAGAGAAGTTTGGAGCCTTGATGACTTAAAGCAATCACTTATAGACTATAATGGAACCCAAATTAGGCATGTAGCTCCTTCCTCTGGCCTTACGTTGCATAAGGTTGAGTTTGATTAATTTGTGCTTTTACTATTCAATCTAGAATGCACAAACACTCTTTCTACTAAAATTTGCACTAGCTAGCGGTTCAATGATGAGTTGGCTTGCACTAGGCAATTATTTTATATTTACTTTTGTGTAAATACTTTTCTATGCTATCCAATAACGATATACTAAAAAAATTAAGAGTTGCACATAAAATGCGTAACGAAGACATTATCGAGGTGCTTAAACTTGTTGACTTCGAAATATCTAAAGGTGCATTAGGCGATCTGTTCCGTAAAGATGATCATGCCAATTATGTAGAAGCGGGAGATCAAATACTACGTAATTTCTTAAATGGCCTAATTATTAAACTAAGAGGCCCAATGCCTAAGAAAAAGTAATTAAGTAGTATGGCAGAACTCAAAACTAAGTTGAACGATGCAAGTGTTGTAAAATTTCTAGCTTCAATAGAAAATGAACAACAACAAAAAGATAGTTTTGAGATTTTGGAACTAATGAAAGCTCTTACCAAAGAAGAGCCCAAAATGTGGGGCGATGCGATTATCGGATTTGGTACTTATCATTATACCTATGCTAGTGGTAGAAAAGGCGATTGGATGCGTATTGGGTTATCTCCTAGAAAAGGAAAAATTAGCCTTTATCTGATGTGTGAAATAGAACTACAAAAAGACATTTTAGATAGAATAGGCAAATACAAAAGTGGAAAATCTTGTTTTTACATCAATAAATTATCGGATGTTAACCGAGATGTATTGATAGAATTAATTCAATCCGCTATTGATAAAATGGATAAATTATATCCACAGTAATTTTAAACCAAAGGCAGTATTCCATCATCCTTCACAGCCGTCATTACAAAAGAGCTTTGCACCCTTCCAATATTATCTAAAGCTGCAAGCTTAGTAGCTATAAACGACTGATATTCAATCATATCTCTAGCCACCACTTTGAGCATATAATCTACCATACCTGCAATATGGTAGCACTCAATAACCTCTTCTAACTTTTTAACCTCCGTTTCAAATTGCTTGATATTATGTTGGTTATGCTTATCCAAGGTGATAGAGCAAAAAGCGACTAGGTGTAAGCCAACCTTTTCTTTCGATATCCTGGCAGAATAGCCAGTAACAACTCCTGCTTTTTCCAATTTTTTGATACGATCGAAAATAGGCGTATTGGTCATATTAAGCTTTGCAGCCACTTCTTTAATCTTCATTTTAGCATCTTTTTGCATCAAATGAATTATCTGCAGGTCTATTTTATCTAAGGTGGTGTTCATGCGAAAGAAAAGGATTCTTTTATGTTGAAAGGATTTAATATTTATCTTATAAATTTCTTATTAATTCAAATATAAAGTTATATTTTCTTATATATAGACATTTATGATTAGCTGTTTCTTTTAAATGTAAATTTGCAGAGTACTTCACCATAGAAATAATATAGGTATGAACAAGAATGATATGCGTCCGGAAAGTTTAATGATGAGTTATGGTTATAAGCCTGAACTATCTGAAGGTGCCGTTAAGGTGCCTATTTTTAACACTTCTACTTTTGTATTTAAAACTGCCGAAGAAGGCAAAGCACAGTTTGAAATTGCCTATGGCTTACGAGACAAAAACGAAGGCGAAGAGCTTGGCTTAATTTACAGCAGAATTAATAACCCCAATTTAGAAATACTTGAAAACCGGTTAGGATTATGGGATAAGGCAGATGATTGTGCCGTTTTTGAAAGTGGGATGTCTGCCATTAGCACTGTGCTACTAGAGTTTTTAAAGCCAGGTGATTTATTATTATACAGCTCTCCTACCTATGGAGGAACCGATCATTTTATCCATCATTTTTTACCTAGCATTGGAGTTGAAGGTGTTGGTTTTGATGCCCACGATAGCAAAGACGCAATTATTGAGCGAATAAATAAAACAGGGAAACAAGACAGGTTAAAACTGGTGTATTTAGAAACCCCTGCTAATCCTACAAATGATATTATTGATATTGAAATGTGCAGTGAGATTGCTGCCCATTTTAGCACAGACGAGCACAAAACGTATGTAGCCGTTGATAATACCTATATGGGGCCACTTTGGTCTCACCCACTACAGATTGGTGCCGATATGGTATTGTACTCAGCTACCAAGTACATTGGTGGACATAGCGATTTAATTGCAGGCGCAGTGTGTGGCCATGCAGAAGTAATGCAGCGTGTAAAAGTGTTACGTACGTTTCTTGGTAATATGGCAAGCCCTAATACCTGTTGGTTAATGCTTCGTAGTTTAGAAACACTAAAAATTCGTATGGATCAGCAAACTAAAAATGCCCAAGAGGTTGCTAAATTTTTAGTTACTCATCCACAAGTAGAAAAAGTTTTGTACTTAGGACTTCTTAAAGAAGGCACTCCTGAATATACCTTATATAAAAAGCAATACAGTGCTCCTGGGGCAATGATTTCATTTACAGTAAAGGGTGGAGAGCACGAAGCCTTTGCCTTTCTCAACAAGCTTCAGTTAATGAAATTGGCTGTGAGCCTTGGTAGTACAGAGAGCTTAGCTCAACACCCTGCTGCAATGACTCATATTGGCGTTGACCCAGAAAGCAGAAAGAAAATGGGTATAACCGATAACCTTGTGAGACTATCAATAGGTGTAGAAAACATTGATGATTTAATTAGCGATATCAGCCAAGCATTGGATTAAGATCATTAATCAACCAAGTAAAACTTACTAATGATAAATTATGCCCATAGTGTAATCCTATTATTGCCTATGGGCATTACCATTTTTTATAATGGCTACAAAATTTGCTTACCAAAGCCCTCATTAATAGAAGCAATTATTTTACCTCAATTTTTTCACCCGTTCTTAATCCTTTTGCCCAGTTCATTAATTGCTGCTTTTGTAATTTAGATAAGCGTGAGTCGCCATGGGCAAGTAGGTAGCTCTGCAAAGGCATTTCAGCCGCCCCTACTTCTTCTTCTATTTCTTCTAACTTATGCAGTTTACGCTTGGTTGAATAGCTGCCCCATTCAGAAAAATTAAGCTCATCTCTACCTTCATTAATATGGTCTTTTACCCACCAACTTACAGGAGCCACATTTGTGTACCACGGATATCTTACTTGATTAGAATGGCAATCGAAACAAGAAGTTTTAATGATAGATTGAACATTTGTAGGCACGTTTTCTACCACAAAAATGTTCATAGCTGGGTCTGATTCTGGGTTAGTTTTATCGATTCTAAAAAATTGCATAACTACCACCACCGCGAATAAGCCAAAAATGATTTTCTTTTTCATAATTAATAAAATTTAATAAGTGTTAATAAAAGTAATACACCTAACCAAATAGGCCAGAAAGCTAATTTTACAATCAGATTATCTTTGTATTGGATAAATTTTATGCTTCTATTTTTAGAAAACATAACCACATCTACTATCAACAGAATGATAATTACATATACGGCAAAGTAAAATGTTTCCATATAGGTAACATTGGGCGATGCTATACGATTACGAATGGTAATATGTGCTAAAAGCAAACTAAAAAATAAGCCTACCATACCTTGCACAACTCCCATTACGGTTACTCCAGATTTATCATCTTTATCTTTAGTAAGGCTGTAGAGTAAAAAGAAAATTAATGCTGCGCCCAGTAAAGCAGGTATAATAAACGAGACAAAAGGCGTAATAAACCTTCGTTTAATTACAATATTATACTCCAATAATTGATATTCTGTTACACCGCTTCTCCGGTCTCTTCCAAAAAAGGTTTTCATATCCATGCTAGCAAACGAAAAGTAAGACGCAATAATTCGATGTTTTGGCAAGAACAACACATCGCTTAATCCTGGCTTTGCTGATGGATTAAGTACCTCATAGCTATCTAAATCAGGAATAAGCATAATATCATCCGTTAAATCAGGATAAATTAATTTTATATCTATATAGTGTTGGTCTAGTGGGTATTGAGCATAATCGAAATATATTTTTAAAGTTGCATCGAATTGCCATGTGTAAAGTAAACTACCATTTTTAAGTGTATCCTTTGATAAGAGTGTGATTTTTACAGACCTTCCATAAGGTGCGGCTTGAATAAAATGAAATCCCACTTTATCTTTTAAGTCGTGGTCAGCAGGCCACCTTTGCCATACTTTGCCACTAATGCTCATATCATAAGATTCACTTACTTCAAGTTCTTCTATAAATATACCCGTTGGAATTTTTTTGTATTCTCTGTGCCCTAGTTTGTGCTGGTCTAAGTCTTTTTTATTTATGTAGCTGTGTAATTCATTGGGATCATATACCCTTGTAGTGTTTGATAATTCTTGCGAATAATCAAAATCTAAGTGCATAAGCCATACCACTGCAATATTTGATACAAACAGGGATGATAATATAAAACTTGCCAACCACAATTGTTTCGATTCTAATTGGTGCCAACCCAATACTAAAGCACAGGCAAAAAATAAAAAGAAACTGATAGCCCCGGCCAAGTGTATTATTTTTTGTTTTAGAATTTTAGGATCACCTGAAATATCTACACGGCTAAAAACCACGCCTATTTTCCACTTTGTAACTTTACTTCTGGCAAAATATACAATCGAGGGAACTTGAGTATAAAGACTGTTATACCTTATAAAACCTTCTTCTCTGTTGAGTAGTGCTTCTTGAAGATTTTTAATGGAACTCCCTCCTTCAAGTGTGTTTATGTTTTTATGTAAGATAAAATCACGATTAGGGTGTGTGATAAAATCACCATAATCATCGAATGTAAATGCATAACCAGTATTACCTAGTACAAGCGAGTTTATAAACTCGGTAAAACTATCTAACGAAATAGTGATAGATATTACACCTAGCTTCTCAGATTTAGATTTGTCTGCATAAAAAGGAACAGCAAAATCAATAACTACTTCCTGGGCGGCCTCTGCAAAATATGGTTTAGTTAAAACTGGTAATTGAGAATCAATCGCTTTGGTAAACCAAACCGAAGTTTTTATTTCGGTATTGGTATAATCATACACATCAGCTATGTTAAAGAGTTTATCTTTTTTATAATCATAAAAAGGAGCGTATAGCCCTTCTTTACCTTCAAATTTATTTGGAAGATAGGCTACCGTAATACCTAATAAATTTTTATTCCTCTGCCCGTTCTCCACCAAAAAAGCAATAAGCTCTTCTTCAGAAAAAGATGCTGTACTAAGTGTATTTGCTAGTTTAGTAATGTTTGCATATTCAATGGTTGAAATGGAATCCAACTTGTTAATTACATTATAGCAAGCTTCTTTACTAATAATTTCTCCTTGGTTTTCTATTGCTTTACTTGCGAGAAAATAGTTGTAGCTCAGATAGGCCAAAGCAAGAATAGAACTAATAAAAGCGAAAATAATAATCTTTTTCATAAACACTAATTGCTAGTTGTTTTATATAAAAACTGTCTTGAAGCCCCCAAAGCAACAAAATATGAATCATTTGTCAATAATCCTCCAGAAACATCAAGTTGGGTTTCTGTGTTTATTAAGTAGGTTAAGCCTGCGTTAAATTGTTGAGTTTTATCATCGTAAACACCTTCTATAAATACACTTGCTTTATCGCTAAGTGAATAACCAAGGGCTAATACTACATAATAAATTTCTGCTTTACCTACATTAAAAGTGCTACTGAGTTTATTGGATATTTTTTGAGACCAAGAGGCTCTAAAACCTACAAGGTTAAATTGCTCTCCGCCCATAGCGGCTTGAATCGAAATGCCAGGTTTATACGCGTTTTGTTTCCATAGGTTTACTTTAGCTCCAACATAAGTAGAATTAGAACCATAGTTTGTAAACAACCGAATTTCTCCTCGTTCAGAAACAGCAAGCCTAAATAATCCATCAAGAGCAGTTGTATCGTTCCAAAAAGCAAACCCTTGCTCAAACTGGAAGGTGTTTTTAGAAATTGTATAGGAGCTGGTAGAAGTAGTTGGTCGTTCTGTGCCAATGTTGCCTTGACTAAAACCTGTAACAGTGGCGAATAAACCACTTAAAAAAATGAAATTAACCTTCCAATTCTTACCCATTACTATCTAGTCATTTTTTAACATTTTAATCGAGAACCACCCAAGGATAAAAATAACGAAAATCATGATAGACCAAAGCCAAATGTCATCTTTAAATAAAGGCTCTGCCTCATCTTCTTTTTGCTCTAGTATTTCTACTTCTTTTCCAATACTTAATTGGGTAGTAACGGCAGGTATATTTTCCTCGAATCGAGTAATATCATAATTGGGGACATACGCATGTTTATTACCATACACTAAAAAATAAGAAGCAGGTTTTGTAAACCTTGCCATTAATTGATGGGTGTTGCCGTGCAATTTTACCTCTTTATAATTAAGTGGTTCATTATCGTTATTGGCAATGGTAATTCGAATATGCTTAAGTGGCACATTACTAAAATTATATCCGTTTATATTTAACGAGCTTAGGGTTGATGTAAATAACGATCGATATATATAATGCCACCCAGTTTTATTCTCGATACTATCTGTTGCATAATCTACTGTAATGGATCGATAGTAATCGATTGAATCTGTAACCAATAAATTAAGGTAAGAAATTGGCATTTTATCCTTCAAGCTAATGAGTACTTCCGTTTTATTGTATTTATCATTCTCTACTACGCTAAACGACTGTATAATAGGTGAGTTATAGGTTCCTTTTGTTACCTTCTTTTCTTGCATTACTGCCCTCGCAAACTTTGGATTTAACTTAGCAGGAATTTTAATTCTAAAATATTTATAGCTCACATTATTAAATTCTAGCAAGGTGTATTTATATGAGGTGTTGCTATTTTCAATTCCCACAATCCTATTTTTCTTCAGAATTGTAAACCACTCTTGTTGATTATTGCTACCTTCTAAACTTACCCGCCAGTTAAAATTGGATTTATTAAAAGACAGTTCTATCGAGTTTACAACTTTTGAAGTTGGTAGTTCAAACGTATAATAATAGCCTTTACTGTTCTTAACTTCATTTATCAAATTAAATTCAACAGGCTCATTATCAACCCTATATGATCGTTCTTTTAAAATATAAGGAGCCTCAATTGTGTCTCCATTTGCTTTAATTCCTAATATTCTCACATCCGAAAAATCAATATTTAGCTTACGGTATAACTCCGTTGGTATATCAATGGTATGCCAAGTATTATTAACTCCGCTCAGTGGACGTTCGTATTTATACTCGTATTCCTGCGCGTTTGCAATGCTCGATACCAATACCGATATAAGGAAGGCATAAGATAGAATATATCGTTTCACCTTATACTTCATTAGTAGGTTCATCTGGATTTTTATTGGTTGGCACATCAAAAATGAAGTGTTTATATTTATTATATAAGAATGATATAACAAGCAATAAAAGGCCAAGTACAACAAATACAATGGTTTTTGCAATGGTGTTTAAATCAGCAATATCGTACAAAAACAACTTGGCAAGCGTAATGCCAAATAATGCCATAGCTCCTAGTCTTAATTGTTTGTACTTTCTAATAATACCAATTACAATTAAAATTAAGGCATATACACCCCATAATATACTTAAACCTAGTTTATACGATTGTGTTGATCCTGCCATATCCATCCAATGAATTAGCTCGCTACTTAATAACCAAAGCAATGTGCCATAAAACACTAATGCGAATGTCTGCTTTACATTAACCATCATAAACGATTGGTTAATGTATTTATAACTGGCAAATATTAGCCCTCCCACAGATGCAATAGCAAAGTATCTAATGCCAATGTACATCCAACCATGCTGAAAGTGTTCACTGCTTTCAGGCATTAAATACTCTATCCTTAAATCGCTAATAACAAGTAAACCAGAAAATAAGAAAATGAGCAAAACAAGCCCATTAAATGCTAAGTTTACTACACCCAACTGCTTGTTCTTTAAGTATTTTAAGTTTACTAATGATAGCATTATAAAGAAGCCCATGGCATACACATACGACCAAGCAGCTCCCAAGTCGCTTAGAGAGTAATCTAATTCGGTATAACTTCCAGAATCATTATCATACATAACTTGAACATTGGAGTTATATAATTGCTGCGACCAGTAGTTTTTAATTTCCATTGAGAAGGTTAAAAACAACACCACTAATAAAAAGGCAGGTAGCGCTATTTTTATTACTTTATCTAGTCCATTTTTTACAAATATTGGTTCTTTGGCCACTACTGTATTATTTATGTAGTTGATAAATCCAAAACCAACAACCATAAGAATTCCACTTAAAAACTGAAAGTTTAAAAAGGGCGTTAGCCATTCTTCTTGGGAGTACATGTCTATGTAACCATAAACATTATCCCAATCTTGAAGCACACTTACAAAGGCAATAACCATAAGAGGCCAGGCCATTTTTTCATACATTGGTATTTGCTTGGTTCTACCAATCCAAAACAGCAAGGTGGCCTCTCCTATCCATAATAGCGTTACCCAATGGCCATCTAATTGAACAGGAATAGCTATGCTTATAAAAGTTAGCACCATTACCAGTATTAGGTAAAATAGCTTACGATCGGCAAGTTTTTGTTTGTGAATATAAGCGGCAAAAGCAAAATGAATAATAGCATTAAACAAGGTGAACAACCCTAAATAGTTTCCTTCGATTTGAGTATCGCTTAAAATGGTGTACCCAAGGCCATAAAAAACGGAGGAGTTCGCCATTATCAAAAAGATATCTAATCGTTTAAATGCCTCTTTTTGAATAAGCTTGAATCCTATAAACACTAAATAGAATGTGATATAATATATGGCTAAAAAGGCAAGCAATACCCCAAGATCATCTGTTGCATTTAACTTATCGTAAGCCGCGGTATATACGAGCCAAGTAAGGGCAAAGGCTGTGTAATACAACGACTTCCAATATTTTTTAAGAGATACTACGAGTATTCCGATATTGATAATGGCCACATAAATAAGCAACATTCTTACATCGCCTGTACCATCGCTTAGCAAAATTGGCACCGCATAAGCACCTACAAACCCGATATGAGCAATTACTTGTCTATTATATTTTAAGGCAGAAAACGTGGTAAATACGGTAAATACAAGCATTAGCCCAAAAGCCATCATTTTGGGAATAAGGTCGTAAAAATCGTAAGCGGCAAAGGTTAAAAAGTACATTAATGCCAATGCTCCACTTAGTAACACCGCACTGAATTTTTCGTACTTTTCTTTTAATTTAAGGGCAAATAAGAGCAGGCCTACTGCAATAGCATATCCTAAAACAATCCTTGTTAAAGGGCTAATCATTTTATTATCGATGGCATATTTAGCCCCAATGCCAACTCCTATAATTAGTATTATTACCCCAATAACGCTAATGAGGTTTTCCCCAATAAATTTTTCAAGGTTTCCTTTAATATCATCTGGAAACAAACTTTTAAGGCCTTTTTTTATAAAAGAATCTTTTGGCTTTTCAATAATCCAAGGGTCATACTCAGGTTTAGGATCTACTATTACTGGTTCTTCTTGAATTGGCGGTGCAAATGATTCAACACTTGATACGCCAACCTTTCCTTCTACCTCCGATTTTAGTGATTGAACTTCTTTATTAAGTTCTTCTTGTTTCCGAAGAAGATCATTAAGCCTTTTTAATAGAATTTCATTGATGGGACCTTGGTTATCCATAAAAAATATAGTGAATGAAATGAATTTGCGAAAGTACTTACTTTAACCTGCTTTATGCAATGACGGGCTATAAAAGCGAGTGTTTAGCTCGATAATGACCGATTACAACCTATCTTAACACTCTTTTAATCAATTGCAGCTTATGACTCAGAGAATGGTTTACTGGCAAATGAATTCCTTGATCAGAAATAGCATCAATCCTCACTTGCCCACTAGCGTGGATAATTTTACTATCTGCTAAAAGCATGCCTACATGTGTTATTTTAGTTTTTGTTCCAAAATAGCATAAATCGCCAGGTATTGCATTTTCTAAGCTTTCTACTTTAATACCTAATAATGCCTGTTCGCTTGCATCTCTACTTAATTTATAGCCAGCAATTTTAAATACCATTTGTACAAAGCCAGAACAATCTACTCCGAAGGGTGTTTTTCCGCCCCATAAATAAGGCGCATTAAGGTATTTGTAAGCAATTTGCTTTACAAAATCGAAGTTCATAGAGTCTCCCATATTATGAGAATCTCCATTAAAAGCAAGCTGCTCTTCCATATCAAACAGCTCCATGGATGAAATAGGTAATATGCTACCAATTAATATTTGTATTGGGCTTTTATTGTATAATAAATTGGCAGAAACATCGGTGCAAATTTTAAAATTTACATCATTTAAATGCGTAAAGTAGGCATCGGAAATGGGGTGGTGTTGTTTTGCATCAATCCAACCAAGGTATTCATCAAAATGAATTTCAATTTTAAGCCATCGGCCTTCATTCATTGACTCTAGCACCGTATAATGGTCACCAAATAGTAATTGACTTACCATTTCAGAGGTATCTGATGGATAAGATCTCACCGGAATAATGGCCAATCGGCAAACGCCTTTATTATCTTTATCTTCTATTTTCAATGGCTAGTATTTAATTCTTTCCAGGTCGCGCTTCACATCTTTTTCTTTGATGGTGTTTCGCTTATCATGCAATTTTTTGCCTTTACCTAAGGCAATTTCCAATTTAGCAAATCCTCGGCCCGAAAGAAACAATTTGGTAGGAATTAAAGTTAACCCCTTCGTTGATAATTTCTTTTCAATTTTAACCAACTCCGTTTTATTGAGCAATAATTTACGTTGCCTCGTTATAGTATGGTTAAAATGCGTTCCTTGTGTGTATTGGCTAATATGAATATTATAAACAAACAACTCTCCTCTGTGAAAAGCGCAGTAACCATCCTTTAATACTACCTTCCCTTCTCTAATAGATTTTATCTCCGTGCCCTGCAATACCATTCCAGCCACATATTTATCTAACAGCTCATATTCGTATGAAGCTTGTTTGTTTCGAATGCTAATCGAGTTAGAAAATCTATTCTTTTTTGCCATTATATTTTTGGATCGGCTAAGCTAGAAAAAATCTCATTGATTTTCTCTTTTTTTAACAGCTTTTGACCAGTTTTAGCCTTGGCTATTATTCTTCGGTTGGTAAAAACTACTACGCTACAGATAAGCTCATGATGATTAATAGACTCTACTGTCGCTTCAAATAATAGTTCCTGATTTACAAATGCAGGCGATTGATGATCAATTGTTAGCATTGTCCCTATACCCTCTTCTTCCTCAAATTTGATATCGATAATAAATAGGCGACTTGTCCATTCAATGTATTTGGCCAATGTATATGTGCTGCATACCTTATGTACGGTACCTGAATCAAATTCAGCCAAGTCAGTGGATGTTACTTTATAAGTAAATGTTCTTTTTTCTCCTGCAGCAAGTCTGTTTTTCATACTTAAAACTAAGGTATCATAATTAAGAACTAATGGCCATTCTTACTGTTAACTTTTACACTTGCCATTTTTCAGGATCGCCTCTAGTTCCCAATACCGCTAAAACAACAACATTTTTTTCTTCTATTACAAAATGGATGGCATATGGAAAATTCTTTACTAAAGCCAAGCGGGTGGCTTTATATCTAACTTGATAATGAAATGGATTCTGACCTACCAAAGAAAGCTTTTCTGCCACCTCATCGAGAAAGCGAACACCTAATTTTTCCTGCTTTTCCTCATACCATTGGGCTGATTTTAGCGTGTCAAGCTCGGCTTCGGGCTTAACAATTAGGGTGTAGTTCATAATTGGCTTCTAACACGAGCTTTTACATCTTCCCAACTTGACCCTGATGACGGATTAGATTTATGTGCTTCAAGTCTTTCATCTAAAATTTTTTTATGTGTTGCACTTAGCTCATAATCTTCTTCTTTCATATCTGCCTGAACCATAGCATACATTAAGTTTATTAAGCGTTCATCCGCCTTGTTAATGTACTGATGGAGTAGTTCCCTAATTTGAGGTGTGCCCATAATTGTATTTTATTGTAATGTAAAGATAAGGCTTTGATTACAATTAAGAACTAATTGGCATTCTTGCCATTGGACCAACTTCTAAACCAACAAACTCTTTCGCTAAATACTTAAAATGCGCTGCTATTGCAATCATTCCCGCATTATCTGTGCAATACTGAAAATCGGGCACATACACATTCCAGCCTTTCTCCTCTTTCATCTTTTCTAAAGCTGCTCTCAATCCTGAATTAGCCGAGACTCCTCCAGCAATGGCTATCTCTTTAATGCGATGCTCTCTAGCGGCACGGTTTAATTTGTTCAACAGCATTTTTATTAATGCAAACTGAATACTAGCGGCCAAATCGTTCATATTATTTTTAATAAAGTCAGGATCTTTCTTCAATTCATCTCTTAAAAAATAAAGAATAGCCGTTTTAATACCGCTAAACGAGTAATCTAACCCTGGCATTGATGTATTTGGAAATTTAAATTTAGTCGCATCCCCAAGTTTAGCATATTTATCTATTAAAGGGCCACCAGGGTAAGTTAGCCCCAGCATTTTGGCTGCTTTATCAAAGGCTTCGCCAACGGCATCGTCTTTGGTTTGGCCAATTATTTCCATGTTGGTATAATCCTTCACTAACACTAATTGCGTGTGTCCACCACTTACAGTGAGGCATATAAATGGAAATTTCGGTTTGGGATTATCAATAAAATGCGCCAAAATATGCGCTTGCATATGATTTACATCAATAAGTGGAATATTTAATGCCAATGCCATTGATTTGGCAAACGATGTACCCACAAGCAAAGCACCCAATAAACCTGGCCCACGTGTAAAAGCAATCGCGCTTAGCTCGTTAGGTGTAATCCCAACTTCTTGCATTGCCTTGTCAACTACAGGCACAATGTTTTGTTGGTGAGCTCGTGAAGCCAACTCTGGCACAACACCTCCATATTCTTGATGAACTAATTGCGTAGCCACTACATTATTTAGAACTTTGCCATCTTTAATAAGAGATGCCGAAGTTTCGTCACAAGAAGACTCAATTGCAAGAATTATAATGGCCATATAGCTGTGCTACCTATTTTTGTGTTTATTTGGTGGCAAAGTTTATAGTTTAATTACACTAATGATAATTTTTTGATACTAATTTGAAGGATAAGAATAAAATAAGGTTAAAAAATCTATCAATTCAAGTAATGGCTCTGTTGGTTATTAATGTGTTGATTATTTTAACGGTGCTCCAACTTTCGAGCGTGCAAACCTATTTAGGGCGTATGCTTACTAAGAGTATTGCTGAAAAAACGGGGTATGAAATCGTGATTAAAAAGGTTGATATCCAATGGCTAGATAGGCTTATAATTGAAGATGTTGAAGTAAAAGACCTTAACTCTAACGATATGATTTACATTGAGCAAGCCTATATAAATTATAAGCTTGTTTCTTTATTGGGCGATCGTGCTAATATTATAGATAAGATTACCCTTGATAAGCCTAATATACAATTAAGCGTATCCGATAGCTCAGTTTTAAACATTACTAGCTTTATATCGGCCTTTAAAAAAGCGTACGGGCCTAAGAAGGGAAGGAAACCAAAGCCGTTTATCATCAGTAAAATTAGTATTAATGATGGTACATTCTCATATATACACGAAAACAGAACGTCTCTAGCAAATAGGTTCGACCCAAACCACTTTGGTTTAAATGCTCTTAATTTACAGGCAACAGACTTAAAGGTTATCGCAGACACTATTGCGCTACATTTCAACAATCTAACGGCCATCGAAACATCTACTGGATTACCAATTAAATCGTTTCAACCGAATTTTGAAATTAGCAATAACCATATGTTGTTTAATGATTTAAACCTTGTTATTGGCAACAGTATTATTTCAGATTCGATAGCATTTAGGTACGCAAGCATGGCTGACCTTAGCCACTTTGTTGAAAAAGTACATGTTTCCGCCCACTTTAATAAAATGAAGTTGGTAACACAAGATTTAAAATATTTTACTCCTTATTTCAATACTATTTATGATACGCTGCAATTGCAAGGAACATTTAAAGGATATATTAAAAAGTTTGATATAACTAAAATGGAGATCCGTTTTGGAGAAAAAAGTAGCTTAAACGCAAATGCCTATTTCGAAGGATTGCCAGATGTGTATAATACATTTATCAATCTTAAATTTCGAAATTCAAATTTGCACAAGCCCGATTTGGCCTTGTATATTCCAGCAAAGGCATTTAGTACATACTACCCTATTGATTCTGCAAAGGTTACTGGGTACTTTACTGGTTACCCTAAAGATTTTGTAGCCAATGCCACTTTTAAAACCAGTATCGGTAAAATTAGAACCGATGTAAACCTTAAATTAGGCAATAGTCCTGCAGATTCTAAATATAGTGGATCCATAAGCCTAGCTGATTTCGACCTTGGAAAACTGGTTAATCAGGAAGAAATTTTAGGGAAAACCACCTTAAAAGGAAAGATAAAAGGAAAGGGTTTTACCAAATCAAGCGCCAATTTTGAGCTTGAAAGCACAATCAATGAAATTGAATTATATAATTATAATTACAAAAATATTTACACTAATGCCAAATTTACTCACGAACTATTCGACGGTGAAATAACTATTAACGATCCTAATTTACAGGTTAAGACTAAGGGTATTATTGACCTTCGAGCCAATAAGAACAAAATAGAACTATCTGGTGAGTTAGAGAAAGCACAGCTAAATGCCCTCCATATTCGGTCTGATACGTCCTCCATTTCGGCCAAGTTTAATGTAAATGTGCAAGGCCTTTCTCTCGATAGTATAATCGGCACCATAGATGTTCCTGAGCTCAGAGCCACCAATAAAGAACAATCATACCAAGTAAAGAATCTTGAACTTATATCTGAAGTAAAGAATAATGAACGCGTTATTGTGCTTTACTCAGACCGGGTAAAAATGAAATTGCAGGGTAACTTTAATTTAACCACAGCCTTTAAGGATTTAAGTGAGTTATGGAAACATAACAACATCAAATTCAGAAACGAATCCGCTGAAATAGCTACTTATTATGCACAATCAAAATTTATACCTCACAGTTCTAATATCAATTTTAACCTTGAATTAAAGAATATAAATCCGCTCTTAAACCTATTCGATCCCCTTATTTATTTATCAGAAAACACTCATATAAAAGGTGAGTTGCTTACTGGAGACCATCGTGAGTTCATTGTTAATTTTGATAATGACACAATTATTTACGACCATAACAAGCTTATTAATAATAAGATAAGCATAGTTGCTAAGAGTAAATTGCAGAGTAAAAGTATAAACGGGCAACTGAAATTTGATTCAGAAACTCAAATTCTTAGATCGGGTTCTTCGCTAGATAGTTTAGCATTTTCCGCTAATTGGATAAGCGACTCTTTAAATTTTAATTTTCATATTAGGCAGAAGGCCGAACAGAATGTAAATAAAGTGGAAGGGAGTATGTTTTTTAAAACTGATACTACCCTACTGCGCTTTAAAAAATCTCAAATTCAAGTACTAAAGCAAACCTGGCACATAAACGATAAAAACCTAATTACGTTTACAAAAAACAATCTGTTGCTGTCGGATATGAGCATAAAGAGTAAAAATCAATCGATAAGTGCAGTTGGCTCTATCTCCAGGTACAATGCGAATCCTGTTTTAATTAAGGTAGAAAATGTAGAAATGTATAATTTTAACCCCCTCATAACCAATAAACTAGGGGGCATTATTAATGGTAATGCCGAGATATCAAATTTATTTACCACTCCATTATTTGAAACAAAATTTGCAATTGATAGCCTAACAGTTGATGGATATTATTTTGGGAACGTGCTAGGCAACAGTAATTGGAATCAAACCCAAAACTATTTTGATGTAGATTTTAATGTAGAGCGAGCTAATGAAAAATTAGTAAGCATCACCGGAAATTATTACCCTTTAGGCGACCAAGATGCTCTGCATTTAAATGCAAAACTGATAAATACGGATTTAAAATTTGCTCAGCCCTTTACAAAAATATTCAGCGATATTGAAGGGTCTATTTCTGGAAATATTAGTATTACAGGAGCTCTATTTGAACCAATAATTATTGGGTCTGGCAACATTAATAATGCATCTCTTACCATAGATTACCTAAAATCTAAGCTGCAGGCTAATGGAAATTGGTCGCTCGATTCAAGCTCAATAATCTTAAATAGGATACATATTAAGGATGACCATATTGGTACAGGAACCTTGGACGCAACTTTTAACCACACAAACTTTAAATCATTTTCGATGGATTTAAATGCTGATTTTAAGAAACTAATGGTGCTAAATACGGTTGCTAAAGACAATGATTATTTCTACGGAACTGCCGTTGGCAGTGGCAACCTATCAATTACAGGCCCTTTTGAGAACCTTATAATAGCTACTCGCGCTAAAACCGAAAAAGGCACTAAATTTTACATCCCTTTATCTAGCAGCAATGCAAGCACAAAGCAAGAAGATTTTATATCCTTCTCTAATTTTACTAAAGAAGAAGAAAACGTAATAATTGATGTAGCTAAAAAAGTTAATTTAAAAAACATTACGGTTAATTTAGATATTGAGGTTACGCCAGATGCCTATGAAGAAATTATTTTTGATTTAACTGCTGGGGATATTATTAGAGGTAGAGGAAATGGAAACTTAAGTTTAACCATAGATACCAAAGGTGAATTTACGATGTTAGGCGATTATGAATTTACAGAAGGCGCCTATAATTTCACAATGTATAATATTGTAAATAAAGAATTTGAAATTAATCCCAAAAGCAAAATTTCCTTTTCTGGAGATCCGTATCTAGCTAAAATGGACATTAATGCGGACTATAAGGTTAATACATCTTTGGCCCCAATTGTAGATCCCGTATATCAAGATTTACCAGAGCTAAAACGAATTTACCCAGCAAAAGTATTGCTCGATTTAAATGGCTCACTCTTTTCACCGGATATCGATTTTGATATCCTTATAGAGGAGTACCCTCGATCGAATGTAAATATTGATACAGAAGTAAGAGCGTTTTTAAACAAGATAAAAAATAATGAACAGGAAATGAATCGTCAAGTTTTTAGCTTGCTTGTATTTCGGAAGTTCTCCCCTCCTGATGCGTTTTCAACAGGTGGCACCATTGGCAGTAGCGTGTCAGAATTTGTTTCTAACCAGTTAAGCTATTGGATAAGCCAAGTAGATGATAATTTAACCATAGATTTTGATTTAGGCGAGTTAGATGCCGATGCCCTTAAAACGTTTCAGCTTAGGGTGTCCTATGCCTTTATGGATGGTAAACTAATCGTAACCAGAGATGGAGGGTTTACGGACCAAAACCAAGAGGCTACCTTATCCAGTATTACAGGAGATTGGACTGTTGAATACTTGCTTACCGAAGATGGTAAGCTAAGAATTAAGTTATTTAAAAAGACCAATTACGATCAACTCTCCTCTTCTACTGGCAGTAATGATGAGCTAATAAGTGGTGGGTTTAGTTTATTATATACCACCAGTTTCGAGCACATTAAAGAGTTATTTAATAAGAATAAAAACAAGAAACAAAAAGAGTCTTCTACTTCCAAAGAGTCTAAGGAAGCTATTAAACCAGATGACGAAGAAAATACCCCCTAATATTCGTTAATAATTACTATCTTGAGCAAAATTCTATTATGAAAGTTGTTGAGGTTGTAAAAAAGTATTCAGAGTCTGTTGGTGGCAATTTCTCTACCTATGACGACTCAAAAGCTGCCGTTGTTATTCCAATTGGTCA
>CAZDQR010000014.1:0-21146 GCA_964507315.1 uncultured Roseivirgaceae bacterium | reverse complement strand
TAGAAATTGACCTAGATATGAGCGAAGTGCGTAGAGATGAATTATGCTCTTCAGGTCCTGGAGGACAGTCTGTAAACACGACTTATTCGGCCATTCGTCTTACTCACATGCCTACTGGTGTGGTGGTGCAGTGCCAAGATCAGAAATCGAAGCTAAAAAATTACGATAAAGCACTAAAGGAATTAAAATCTCGTTTATATGCTATAGAGCTAGAACGGCATAATGCGGAAGTAGGTGCTGAGCGTAAATCTATGATTGGCAGTGGAGATAGATCTGATAAAATTAGAACTTATAATTATGCCCAAGGAAGAGTAACCGATCATAGAATTGGGAAATCGGTGCATAACTTACCACAGGTCATGGCTGGCGATATCATCGATTTTATTGATGAATTGCGTATTGCAGAAAATGCCGAAAAGATGAAAGAGGGCGCAATCTAATTCTATTAGCACTTTTTTTATTCCGAGGAAGGAGGAATCTTCTACTCAATAAAGCTACCTTAATCTATTAATGAGAATCGAGTAAAATATGTTAAGGGTTTTCTACTTATTAATTTTTATTGGTGCCTTAGCATCTTGTAAACCTAATAGTCCAGAATTTGGATTGGCTCCAACCCAATTGCGATTCTCTGCGGATACAATTTATTTTGATACCCTATTATCCACAGTAACAAGTATTACGAAACGCTTGCGTGTGTATAATAAAGAAACTAAAGCTGTAACAATTTCGCATATAGGCATCACAAATAGTTCAAATGCTTTTTCCATTATTGTTAACGGAGTGGAAGGCAATGATTTTAAGGATACCGACCTTCTAGCTGGAGACAGCTTGCTCATTCTCTTAAAAGCAAATTTAAAAGAGCAAAACCAAAATCTTTCTTTCGTGGTTGAAGAGGCACTACAATTTTCTACCAATGGGCTCGAACAGCAAATTCCAGTAATTGCTTGGGGCCAGGATGCCCATTTTTTGAGAGACTCTATTCTGGTTTGCAACACAATATGGACAGCTGGAAAACCCTATGTTATTTATGATAACATTTTAGTGGATAGCCTTTGTTTATTATCCGTTGAGCCAGGAACCAGAATATTTTCACACATTGGTTCTTCCATTTACATCAAAGGAACTATCGAGTCGAAGGGCAACGCACAATCTCCTGTGTTATTTATAAACGATAGGTTTGATAACGGATTTGATAATGCCCCAGGGCAATGGGGTGGCATTGTGTTTTTAGAAGGTAGCAAGTCCAATACAATGGATTTTACTCATATCAGAAATGCTCAAATTGGCATTTGGTTGGGCACTCCCGATGACGACAATGTGCCTGATTTGGTGATGAATAATTCCATTATTGAAAATACTTCTGGTTCGGGAATTTTGTCCTTTAGTTCCGATTTAACCTTAACCAATTGTTTAATAAATAACTGTGTAGAGTTTAATGTGGCTGGTTTAGCGGGTGGAAATTACATTTTTAAACATAGCACTTTTGCTAATTTTGGCTACGGATTTTTTAGAAATAGTCCTCTTATGGTCTTTACTAATAATTTGCAATTATCAGATGGCTCTGTAATTTCAGAAGATTTAAACGCAAGCATCGAAAATAGCATCGTTTGGGGAAACCAGGATGAAGAACTCCAATTTTCAGATGCAGAGGGCAAGGTATTTAATGTGAGTTTTATAAACAATTTACTTAAAACACAAATAGTAGAAATGGAAGTAGATAATATTTTAAATATGGATCCACTATTTACTGAATCATCGGCCTATAATTATCGAATAGATAGCCTTTCTCCCGCCATTGATGTTGGTATTAACTTAAACGTGTTAATCGATTTAGATAGCTTGGTGCGCGACAACAAACCCGATATTGGCGCATACGAATGGAGACAAAACTAGTTTCAACTGGTTAGTTTTGTCTGAATCTGTTAAGCTTTACAAATTTAGACCATGACTCAAGGGAGAATTATCGAATACCTAAAACCAAATACCTAGAACCCGTATATATATCACAAATAGCACTTACTTTTGCTCCTATGGTTGAAAAATTACGCATCTACAATAGTCTTACAAAAAAGAAGGAATTATTTGAGGCCTTAGAGCCCCCTTTTGTGGGAATGTATGTGTGTGGCCCTACTGTATACAGTGATGTGCACCTAGGCAACATGCGCACATTTATGAGTTTTGATGTAATCTATCGTTACTTAAAGTATTTAGGTTATAAGGTGCGTTACGTTCGTAATTTAACAGATGTTGGTCACTTAGAAAATGATGCAGACGAAGGGGAAGATAAGATTAGTAAAAAAGCTCGGTTAGAACATTTGGAGCCCATGGAAATTGTGCAGAAATATACCAATGGCTTCCACGACCTTACTAAGATTTTCAATATGCTTTCCCCTGATATTGAGCCTTCGGCAACAGGCCATATTGTGGAGCAAATAGAAATGACTCAGGCTTTGTTAGATAAGGATTTGGCATACGAAACCAATGGCTCGGTGTATTTTGATGTTGCCAAGTATAATAAAGACCATAATTACGGAAAGCTCTCTGGCCGAAATATAGAAGACATGATGGAGAGTGGGCGCGAGCTTACAAGCCAAGACGAGAAGCGGAATAATATTGATTTTGCACTGTGGAAAAATGCATCTCCAGAACACATTATGCGTTGGAACTCACCTTGGGGAGTTGGTTTCCCGGGTTGGCATCTAGAGTGCTCCGTAATGGGTACTAAATATTTGGGCAAGACTTTCGATATACATGGAGGCGGCCTCGATTTGCAATTTCCGCATCACGAATGTGAAATTGCTCAATCGGTTGGCACGTATGGAACCGACCCTGTTCGTTATTGGATGCATACCAATATGCTTACAATGAATGGTCAAAAGATGAGTAAGTCCTTAGGGAACTCCTTTTTGCCAGAAGAGTTATTTACTGGAAATCACGAGTTGTTAGATGAACCATATAGCCCAATGACGGCTAAGTTTTTTATGCTTCAATCGCATTATTCAAGTACCCTTGATTTTTCAAATGAAGCACTAAAAGCATCTCGAAAAGGGTATAAAAAAATGATTAATGGACTTCGATTAATCAAACAAATGGAATTTGTGGAAGATGGCGTTGCTCTAGATAGTGCCGTATCTGAACAAATTGAAAAAATGATAAAGGCATGCCATTCTTCTATGAATGATGATTTTAACACTGCTTTAACCATAGGTCAGCTTTTTAATTTAGTTAAGAAAATAAACTCATTGCATACTGGTCAGCTGGCTTTTGGGGCTGTTGGAAAAGAAACTTTCGATAAAATAAAATCTACTTATATCGATTTCGTTGAGAATATACTGGCGCTTAAAGAAGAAAACCCATCAGATTATAAAGAGATGGTGGAGGCTATGGTAGCCATTTATAAAGAGGCTAAGTTTAGAAAGGATTTTGATCGAGTTGATAAAATTAGAGCTGGCTTAAAAGCCAATGGTATTATTGTAAAAGATATGAAATCGGGCATTGAGTGGGCTTATGAAGAATAAGAGAGACATAAGACCTTAGATTCTTAGACAAAAAGAGTGAGGTTGAGTTAGCAATGGATTCCTTTTCTATTCCGAGGAACGAGGAATCTTATAAGAGTAGAAAGTAGTCTTTAAGTTAAAGATTCCTTGTTCCTCGGAATAAACAAAGTTAGAAATGATGAAAATATTAAATTATACTGCCCTCGTTTTTATTGCTGTAATAATAATTACCTCTTGCTCCGATTCTGATAAAGATGAGAAGCATCAATTAGTGGTATCAGAAAAAAAAATTGCATTCCCAACTTTTAATGCAGACTCTGCTTATGCTTTTGTACAGGAGCAGGTTGATTTTGGGCCAAGAATACCAAATACTCCTGAGCATATTGCTGCAGGCGATAAAATCATTGCAAGGCTAGAAGCTTATGGTGCTAAGGTAAATGTGCAGTCTTTTGAGGCCACTACCTATGATGGTGTTAATTTGAAGCTTCGCAATATTATGGCAAGCTTTAATCCAACTGCTAAAAAGCGAATTTTGCTCGCAACACATTGGGATACTCGCCCTTGGGCTTCTAAAGATGTACTTGATCCAACCGCAACCTTTGATGGCGCCAATGATGGTGCTAGTGGCGTTGGCGTGTTATTAGAAATTGCCAGAACAATGAATGCGAATAATTTGCCTACCGTGGGAGTTGACTTACTCTTTTTTGATGGCGAAGACTGGGGCCAAGAAAATGGAACTGCAACAGATAGTTGGTGTTTAGGCTCTCAGTATTGGGCTAAAAACAAAGGTAATTATTCAGCCTATTATGGAATTTTATTAGATATGGTTGGAGCTAAAGACGCGCAATTTCCATTCGAAGGAATTTCCCATCAATTTGCGCCCAAAATATTGAATAAGGTGTGGACTGCTGCATCAAAAATTGGCCACGGGAGGCATTTTGTAACCACCAAACCTGGCTCTATTACAGATGATCATTATTATGTAAATGTACTGGCTAAAATACCAATGATTGATATTTTGTATTTCGATCCAGTGAATGGGTATTTTGGTGATTTTCATCATTCTACCAAAGATAATATGGATGTTATCGACAAGAAAACACTCAAAGCAGTAGGAGAAACGGTGCTGTATGTGGTGTATGGGGAATGATTTTGAGTAACGATATCTCCATTATCTGTGGTTTGTATGGAGATTTAGGAAACTAAATTTAAGGCTTGTACTTAACCAATTCAATGGATTTTCCTTAATTGCATAATAGATAGTATATGCATGAAAATAGCGGAACGCATATGTAATTTTGTTGTTTTATCATTTAATCAACAGGTTCCCATAATTCAATTTTATTGCCTTCATTATCCATAATATGAACAAATTTTCCGTAATCATAAGTTGTAATACTATCAAGAATTGTTACTCCATCTTCTTTGAGTTTGGTTACTAGCCCTTCTATATTTTGTACTTGGTAATTAATCATAAATTCTTTTTTTGAGGGTGAAAAATACTCGTCTCCGTTTTTAAAAAGTTTCCATTGCAAAGAGTTTACCTCATCAGGCTTATCAATACTTCTTGATTCGAAACTCGAAGAACCCCAATCGTTGATTTTAATACCTAAATTTTTACTATACCATTCGTTAGTTTCTTTCGGGTTTTCTGAAGAAAAGAAGATTCCACCAATTCCAGTAACCTTAGGAATAGTGTCATTATTATCAGATTGCTTGTTATTTGGTTTGCTTTCTTTTTCCATAGTTTCGTCTTTCTTATTTGTATTGGAACAACTTGTTAGAGTTACAATTATAATGGCAATTAACACTTTATTCATCCCTTTATTTTTTCAATTTACGTTCGATTTTACTGAAGAATAACATCAGGCTAATTCCCGTAAGCTTGACATTGATAATATTACTAAAGCTAACGGATCGTACAAGACTTTGCAAATACCTTATTAGGGTATGGAGTTTCAGCATTTTTTATGCACATTTCAGTTGTCGTCACTATCTAACCAATGACTAATAGCAGTTAGTTGAAAATTATTCAATTATGTCCTGTAGACTTTTAGAAATTAGGTTTGAAAAAATATTTTTAATATTTGTAAGTTTTGTAAATTGAATTCCGTCTTGTTGTGTAGAAATTAGTTGATAATTATGGAAGAGAAGTTTACTGAGCTACTGCAACAAAACCAGGGGATCGTCCACAAAATAAGTAATCTCTATTTTAGAGATAGACTTGAAAAAGAGGATTATCACCAAGAGCTCATCATCCAGCTATGGAAGGCTTTTCCGAGTTTTAATAACCAGGCGAAGTTCTCCACTTGGATGTACAGAGTATGTCTTAATGCAGCGATTGATATCCTCCGAAAGGAGAAAAATCAATTGAAGCATGTTAAGATAGCCGAGGTGGACATGAAGCATATTGCCAATAGTCATGATCCTGAAAATGCTAATCAGGAGAAACTCTACCGAGCCATTAATCAGTTGTCCCCTATCGACAAGGCCATTATCACTTTATATCTGGACGAATACAGTTATAAAGAAATTGCGGAAATTATAGGGATTTCGGAAAGTAACACCGGTGTTAAAATCAGTAGAATTAAATCTCAAATTTTAAAATCATTTAAAGATGGAAACAATTGAATTAAAAAAAATATGGAATACGCTGGCCGAGAAAAAATTAATCGACCAAGACCTAGCAAAGGAAAATATCTTAGAGATTATCTCCAAAGAGGGAAATGGCATCATCAATAGGATGAAACGGAAAATAAATTCTGATTACAGAATGCTTTTATTTTCAGTGATTGTCACTCCGTTACTTCTATCATTTGCTGTATTTTGGAATAACACCCATCCAGACCTTCATACCGCACAAGAACTAGGAAGAACATATATTATAATTGGGTTTATTGAAGTACTACTAGTATTTATGTTGATCAAGGCAGTTAGGAATAGGAAGTTCTTGGACATCACTTTTAATACCGGGTCGCTCAAAGAATCTATGAAGAAAGTACAAACCGACCTCAAAGCTTATCTCAAAAAAGCAAAGGTGGTTGAAGTTGGCGTCATGTATTCAATCTTTACTTTTTCGCTAATTGATACTTTTCTGGGGATTGAAGAGTACGGTAACCTGAACTTTTCAACTACAGGGTCCCATATTTTCGATTCTTACTTTATGGTATTTATAGTACTAATAATGTTGGCATTCCCATCAATAATGAAGTTTGAATTGAAACGATATACTCAGTCCATAGAAGATATAGGCCAGACACTATTAGAACTGAAAGACGAGGACTGAGATCGATTTCAATTTAAAATAGTCATCCAGTAGACCTTGTCTAATGCCAAAGTATAGATGGTATTTTGATTGCATAGATCATTAATATAGGTAAGCTTTGAATTAGAATCTTTGCCTTTTGTTAGTTTGGTTCCATTATAAAATTGAACAGCTAGAGACTAACCCATTGGCTCATATGGTTGTTATAATAGTAACTTTTAGCCTGTTATTTAATTAAGCTACAGAAGTTCTTAACAGCGAACAAATAAGGAGGTGTGTAAGGGTTTAGTTTATAATCGAAACTTCTACCCCAGAAAAGGCAGCGTTTCCTGTAATGGGATCTATTAATTTTTCGTTGGTTAAATCGTTATTACTTGGGCTAGAGCCGTGCAATAAACTTACCACACCGGCCATCATATCTTCGGTTATCTCAAGGGCAACTTTAATGGAGCCTGTGGTAGATGTTACCTCCACTAATTGCTCGTTTTTAAAACCTGTGGCATCAGCGGGGTTTAGTTGCAATGTGCATACATTGCTGCCTCCTTTTAGCCGATCTATATTGCCCATCCACGAATTATTGCTTCGTAAATGCCTACGGCTAATCAGTATTAATTTAGAGGAAGGCGCCTTGTCTAAATTGGTTTTAACTTGTTGCATTCCTTCTATCATCAACTCAGGAGCCAGGTCTATTTTTTTATCCGATGTAAACAAATGACTTGGCAACAGTGGGGTGAGGGAGCCTAAATCTACTCCGTGAGGATTCTTTTTTAATTGTTTTAACGATAATTTATAAGGGCCCGTTTTAAGGCCGAGGTTAAGTAAACGGGTAGGTGTTTGCCACCAATTGATAAGCTTATTTTTTATAGAGCGAGGAGGACTGAGCCTATTACTTAGGGCTTTAAATATTTGCCAATCGAACTGGGCATTGTTCTCTGGTTTAAATAGTGCAGGGGAATACTTCGCAATATTTCTCACCGATAAATTATAGAAAGCAAGGTCGTAATGGTCGGTTTCTAAACCTGTGGCAGGAGGTAAAATTAAGTCGGCATATTGCGATGTCTCATTCATATAAATATCAATAGACACCATAAAACCTAATTGTTTTAACGCTTCTGCAAGTTTGGGTCCATTAGGAGATGAAACTACAGGGTTTCCTGCCGATACAACTAGTCCTCTTATTTTTCCTTTGCCTTGGGTGGTTATCTCTTCAGCAAGAATAGCCGTGGGCAACTCACCCATAAACTCTGGTTTATTGCTCACCCTACTATACCAGCGCGGTTTCATTGTACGGTTTTTCCCTCTTCGAACTTGCACCGCAGGTTTTGGAAACAGATGCCCTCCAGAGCTATCCAAATTGCCTGTTATAATGTTTAGTACATTTATTAACCATTGGCAAATAGTACCATATTCTTGCACCGAAACACCCATCCTGCCGTAGCATACGGCTGTATTCGATTCTATAAATTGAGCAGCTAACTGTTTAATTATATCAGTGTCAATTCCTGTTATGCTGGCAATTTTTTCAAGGGGATAATCTTTTGTGATATCTTCAATCTCAGCCAAATTAACACAGTAGCTTTCTGCCGATTTTAAGTCTACGCCTTTCTGTTCAAACACTTGGTTGATTAAGGCAAGTAACAGATACACATCTGCAACGGGCTTAATAAAAATATGCTGGTCTGCTTTTTTTGCTGTCTCGGTTTTGCGAGGATCAACCACCACCACTTTACCACCTCGTTTCTGAATGGTCTTAATCCTGCCTGCTACTCCAGGTGCAGTCATCATACTTCCGTTGCTAGCTAATGGGTTCCCTCCGATAATTAAAAAGAAATCGGTTCTGTCAATGTCAGGCACCGGTATCATTAAAGGATGCCCAAACATAAGTTGAGCTACATATTGATGTGGAAGTTGGTCTAAAGAAGTGGCTGAATAGTTATTTTTTGTTCTAAGAGCCTTTCTAAGATTGCCACTAAACAACATCGTTCCATAATTATGCACAGAAGGGTTTCCCTGGTAAAAGCCAATGGCATCTTTGCCATGCTGATGTTGTATTTCCTTAATTTTTGAGGTTGTAATAGAATAAGCAGCCTCCCAACTAATTTGTTTCCACCCCGATTTAGTTCTTTGCATAGGCTGTTTAAGCCTATCTGGATGATTATAAATATCTTGCAAGGCCACGGCCTTAGGGCAAATATGCCCTTTGCTAAATGGGTCTTCTTTATCTCCTTTAATAGAAAATATTTTTCCGTTTTGATGTTCTATAACCAAACCACAAATGGCTTCGCATAAATTGCACGATCGGTAGTGCTTTTGTAAGGAGGAATTGTTTTGCATAAATAGTGGTTAACTAAGGTAATTATTATTGACTATTTTTAATGCAATAGATTAGATTTTTAAATAATACAATTTGGGTCGAATAATTTAAAATTGATAACTAGAAATAACTCTCGCAATTATGCGGCTATCTTTGCTCGGGTTAAATAAACAGGAGAAGAATATGAGTGATTTGAAAAAAGCACAGAGAATGTTGTGGCTATTTGGTTTCTTTAAGATACCACTTATTGGCTTTGTTCGCCCAAAACTATTGGAGCTAACCGAAACCAGAATGGTGGTTAGAATTAAGCTAAAACGAAAAACCAAAAATCATTTAGGGTCGATGTATTTTGGCTCATTGGCCATTGGTGCAGATTTAGCAGGTGCTTTTCAGTCGTTTTATATTGCGGATAAAATGAAGGCGAAACTATCTATTGTATTTAAAAACTTTGAAGCCAGCTTTTTAAGAAGGCCAGAAAGTGATGTCTATTTTATTTCGGATGAGGGAGCTACTATTCAGGCAATGGTAGAAGAAACTATGAAAACTAAGGAGCGCGTAACTAAGGATATAAAAATTAGTGCTGTTACAGGCTACCCTAATAATTCAGAAGTGGTATCGGAATTTGTATTAGGGCTTTCTGTTAAGGATAAATCCTAACCTTCTCGTTGTGTAAGGTATAACCCAACTTTGCTAGTGTCCAATTGATATTCTTCAATTATTACGGTATCCCAGTATGTTTTATAAATGTCAATCAGTTTATCATAAGATTTAGCTCTTTTTATGCCATTTTTTGACTGGTATTTCCCATCATAAAAAACAGTGTGAATGGCCCAATTATCTTTATTTCTAAACACTAATAAACTGCCTTCTGTAAACTCTGTTTTAAAATTCTTTTTAGGTTTTGTGTTAACAGACTTAGTCTTTTTAAACGCTGTTGCCAGAATTGATTTCATATACTTATTCTCTACCAGTACGGATTTGTCTGTAAACAAAATGGAATCTTCGATGTTGTGATAGTCAAAATATTTTTCAAGTGCATAGCTATGGCAGTTTTGACTGGCTATTTTCATCATTTCTAAATACCCTTTTTTTGTTTCTTCTGAAGGAGAGAAAAAAGAATCCTTATTAAACTTTCTGATATGCTCTAAATCATAAATTAGGCTTGTGAGAAATCTGACTTCAACAGTAGTACCCATCCAATCAATATTTAGAGTTGAACTATTTAAGTTAACTTTGGTGGTATCCGATAAAGAATATGAGTTACTGATAGAAGTAATTGTTTTGTCTTTATTTTCTTGAGCATAAATAGCGGATGGAATAGACAGAACAAGTATTAAAACGATAAGTTTTTTCATAGTATTTAGTGAGAGGGCTGTGAAAGTAACTAATTATTAATATTGACGAGCTATATGTTCTCTACAATAGTTTTCTTGTAATCTATCATCTCAATTGCTTGCAAATTAATTTTAGTTAGTGTTAGCTTTGCGGCATGCTTAATATCGAGTTAAAGTTTAGGGCTTTTAATAAAAAGAGCCAACGCATGTTTAAATCGGGAGCGCTTTCGTTTTCTACCGAAAATCATTCTTTTATGTTTTACAGTGATAAAGACATGGAAGGGGTTAAAGATGATGACATGGAAATTATGCAATACACGGGTCAGAAAGACTTAAATAACACCGATGTGTTTCAACGTGATATTGTGCAGATGGAAAGCAAAAAATTCATTATTGTTTGGGATAATAATAGAGGAGGCTGGTCTTATACAGATGTAGAGCGTCAAATGACGATGAAATCTTTTGGAAGGTTTGAAGCAAATACCTGCGAAGTTATTGGCAATGAATTTGAAAATCCTGATTTATTAAATCCTTAAATAAAATAAAAAATATTATTAACCGTTAAACCTTTGTATCTAAGCATAGTCTTAGATATAGTTCTTCATATAAATAGGTTAGGTTAAGTTGCAAAAGGCTCTATAATAGAGCCTTTTGCTTTTTTAAACACTCTTCTAATCCGCAGTCTTCTTGTTCAAATTCCACTTCTACCGTAATGTGATGAACTTTATATTTACTGCCAATTAGTCTAATTGATTTTTTGATTTCTATCACCTCCTTCTCTGTTAAATTTGGGTCTACTACAACGTGTAGTGTAAAAACGATTTTTTCACCATCAATTGACCATAAGTGGGTGTCGTGTGCTGATTTAATATGAGCTAGTTTAATTACTTCTTTTACAATTTCGTTTTCATTAATGTTGGTTGGAATGGCCTGCAGAAAAATTCTTACGGTAGCCAAGAAATTCTTAAACACATTAACAAGAATAAAAAGTGTAAAACCTACTGAAAGCAGCGCGTCTACTATAGGCACATTCCAAAATTTCATTATAAGGCTGCCAATAAAAACAGCGACCCAACCTAGCACATCTTCCATTAAATGCCAGCTCACAATTTTTTCGTTTTGAGTTTTACCAGACTGCATTTTATAAACAGCGGCTCCGTTAAAAATAATACCTCCAATGGCTAGCCACATCATGCCATTCGCATCCGGCTGCACAGGATTAAATAGTCTTGGAATGGCCTCATATAAAATAAAAATCGAGCCTAACAGAAGGATGAGCCCATTTATAAAGGCTGCTAGCAGCGAAAAGCGACCATACCCATAAGAGTATCTTTTATCACGTTTCTTCTTGGAAAATTTCTCTAGAAACCACGCTAGCCCTAGAGCAATCGTATCTCCAAAATCGTGGAGAGCATCAGAAAGTATGGCAATGCTATTGGTATAAAAACCACCAATAATTTCGATGATGGTAAAAGTAAAATTTAACCAAAAAGCAACTTTAATAGATGAAGTTGAGTGATGATGGTTATGGCTCATTAAAACAATGGTTTCATTTGTATAAAACTATAGTTCAAGTTACTAATTATTGTACCTACAACCTTAATGCAGTTAAAGAAAATGAGTAAAGCTAATTAGAGAAATGAGTTAATTAGACTCCAATATTTCTTTTGCATCCAATTGTTTTGCGTACAATGCCTTATAGGTTCCACATTTTTCAATGAGCTCATCATGGGTTCCTTTTTCTAGAATTTTACCTTCGTTAAGCACTACGATGGTGTTTGCGAGCTTAGCTGAAGAAACCCGGTGGCTAATAATAATAGAAGTTCTCCCTTCCATTATCCGTTTCATACTTTTTAAGATTATGTGCTCGGTTTTAGTATCTACTGCAGAAAGGGCATCGTCTAAAATTAAAATTTTTGGGTCTCGGGCAATGGCTCGTGCAATGGAAACTCGTTGTTTCTGACCTCCAGAAAGTGTAATGCCTCGTTCGCCTAACACTGTTTCAAATTGTTCAGGAAACTCCATTAGGTTATCATACAAATCGGCATCTTTAGCGGCCTGGTGCACTTTTTTAGTCGTAATATTTTCGCTACCAAAGGCAATATTGTTTGCAATCGTATCAGAAAACAAAAATACTTCTTGTGGAACATAGCCAATTTGAGATCTCAACCAAGCAGGATTATAATCTTCTATGGGTTTGTTATCAATTTTAATTACGCCATTATTTGCATCAAACATTCTAGTTAGCAAGTTGGCTATGGTGCTTTTGCCAGAACCTGTGGTGCCAATAATGGCCAAGGAATCACCTGCTTCTACATGAATACTTAAATCTTTAATTGCGTTTATGCCCGACTCGGGATAGGTAAAATTAACCTTATTGAATTCTATTTTTCCTTGGATCTCAGATGTGCTGTTCTTCTCACTAATAATATCATTCTTTTCTTGTAGAAACTCATTAATTCTAGATTGGCTAGCTGCTGCACGTTGTATAATACTTGTAATCCACCCTAAGGCCGTAACTGGCCATGTAAGCATATTTACATAAATGATAAACTCGGCAATATTGCCGTAAGAAATACTGCCTGCTATTACTTGTTTGCCTCCAATATAAATTACAGTAATTGTGCTAAAGCCAATCATTGCCATTATAATTGGAAAAAAAAGTGCGTTTACCTGTGTAAGTTTGAGTGATTTATTTTTGTAATCATCCGATGATTCTGTAAACGATTTTAGCGAATCGTTCTCCCGTACATATGATTTTAAAACCCTGATGCCTGAAAAGGCTTCTTGTACAAAAGTTGATAAAGCTGATTGGCTTTGTTGTATTTCTTCGGATCGTTTGTTTATAATATTGTTTACATAATAAATGCTAAACGAAAGTAATGGCAGAGGGAGCAATGCATATAAAGTAAGCTCGAAGTTCACCGAAAGCATATAAGGTATCAGAATAAGAAATAGAATAATTAGGTTTAAACCATACATTATAGAGGGCCCCACATACATTCTTACTCGGCTAACGTCCTCCGAAATCCGGTTCATTATATCACCTGTATTGTTTTTCCGGTAAAAACTTAAAGGGAGTGTTTGGTAATGGTCATATACTTCATTCTTTAAATCAAACTCCACTAAACGAGACATCACAATAATAGTTTGCCTTACGAAAAACAAAAATAGCCCTCTAATTAGGGCCAAGGCAAGTATGATTAAGGCAAATATTACGATGCCAGCAGCAAAATGACTGTAGACGCTTGATTCTAATACTCCTCCTTCAAATACCTTATATAAAGAAATGTTTTCAACCACCAGATCGAGTGAATACCGAACAATTTGTGCGGGCAAAATTTGAAATATTATGGTGAGCATAGTAAACAAAATACCTAGCAGAAGCCTGTATTTATAGCGGTATAAGTATTTGTTTAAATGGCTTAATTCTTTCAAAGTATAACTGTTGTATAAGTAAACTTAAAACACTGATAAAATAGTGGTTAAAATCCATTATTTTTGCACCTGAAAATGCACGTGTGTTTTAAGTAGAATACAAAACTAGCATAAATTAGTTAATCAAGTAGTAAAGAAATGTCGGTAGTAAAAGAAATGGATAATTCTGTGTCGGAGTCGCTTTTTGATAAGATTGGAACAATGGGCCATGAACAAGTGGTTTTTTGTAATGATGAAGCCACTGGTCTAAAAGCTATAATAGGTATTCATAACACTGTTTTAGGGCCAGCTTTAGGCGGCACTAGAATGTGGAATTATGCCACAGAGCAAGAAGCAATTACAGATGTACTGCGTTTATCTAGAGGCATGACCTATAAAGCTGCTATTAGTGGGCTTAATTTAGGAGGCGGAAAGGCCGTAATAATTGGTGATGTAAACAAGTTAAAAAATGAAGCTTTAATGCGCAGGTTTGGCAAGTTTGTAAATAGCCTAGGAGGTCGTTATATTACTGCCGAAGATGTTAATATGAAAACCAAGGACATGGAATATGTGCACATGGAAACAGACCATGTTACAGGTATTCCTGAGTCAATGGGTGGCAGTGGAGATCCTTCGCCCGTTACTGCTTACGGTGTTTATATGGGAATGAAAGCTTCAGCCAATCAAGTATTTGGATCTGATAGCTTAAAAGATAAAAAAATTGCTGTGCAAGGCGTTGGCCAAGTGGGCATGTATTTGGTAGAGCACTTGGTAAAAGAAGGCGCAAAGGTTTACATCACAGATATTAACGAAGCCAAGCTTAAGCAAGTAGCCCAAAGCACAGGTGCTGAAGTAGTGGGTATGGACGAAATCTATGATTTAGACGTTGATATCTACTCTCCTTGTGCTTTAGGTGCAACCGTAAACGATGATACCATTTCTCGCCTAAAAGCTAAAATAATTGCGGGAGCTGCTAATAATCAACTGCAAGATGAAAAACGACATGGATATATGTTATTAGACCATAGCATTACTTATGCACCAGATTTTTTAATTAATGCTGGTGGATTAATTAATGTTGGAGCAGAGTATTATGGCACTTATAATGCAGAATCAAGCCTTCAACAAACAGAAGGTATTTATGATACCTGCACCAGAATATTTGATTTAGCCATTAATGATAAGATTTCGACACAAGATGCAGCTATTAAGATTGCAGAGCAACGGATAGAATCTATCGGAAAAGTTAAATTATCGTATTAATAAAATAGTACTTAGGCAATTACTAATTAAGGTAATTGCTTTATTTTCGTTCTTTACTTAGTAAAAATGCTTAACAGACGCACCCTTAGAATTAAAGCAATGCAAAGTTTATTTGCTTATAAACATTGCAAAAAAGCAAATTACAATTTGGCTTTAGAACAGCTAGAAGAGGCTTTCTTGCCTGACCTTAATTCGATGGAGGTTCAGGATAAAAAGCTTTTAAAAGAGCAGACAGCAGAAGCTAAAAAGTTCTTTAAAACTCATTATAAAACCAAGGATGCAAACGTTTTTGAAGGAAGCATTCCTAAGATTAATGAGGAAGTGTTGAGTGCAATTTCTTCTTATTACAATGTGCTAAAAAAAGACAAGCGCTCCCTAAAAGAAGAAATGTTAAAAGGAGTAAATCAGTTACTCGAACAATATACTTGGGTTCTTTATTTAGTAGTTGAGTTATCTAAAATAGCAGAAAACGAAAAACCTAAAAAAGGAACTGCCCCATTTACTAATTTCGCAAATAATGCATTAGTAGCTAATTTATTGAAAAATAAGGAGCTTGAAAATGCAATGATAAAAAATACCTATTCTTGGCATGGGCATTCAAGTGAGCTTAAAAGTTGGTTAAGAACAATTATTAAACCCAATGAAAGGTTTGATGAATATTTAAGAATTGAGAAACCAAATTTTGAGCAAGACAAGGAGATAATTCAGTATTTGGTGAAATCAATCATTTTTAAAAATGAAACTATTAATGACTTCTTCGAATTAATTGATTTGCGTTGGTCAGAAAACAAACCAATTTTGAAAAGTTTGGTTACTAAAACCATTAAGGGGATTGAAGAAAATGAATTGTTTGAGCTCTTAGAGCTATCGTATAATTGGGAGGAGGATTTAGACTTTTTTAAAACCATTTATGACACAACTTTGGCTGAAGAAGATACGTATGAGGAGTTAATTGCTGCCAAATCTAAAAATTGGGATATTGAAAGAATCGCATTTACAGATATGGTAATGTTAGAAATGGCCATTCAAGAAATGATTAATTTTCCATCAATACCAGTTAAGGTTACGATTAACGAATACATAGAAATATCTAAGAAGTACAGCACCCCTAAAAGCAAGCAATTTGTGAATGGTGTTTTAGATGTAATTGCAGTAGATTTGCAAGAGAAAGGAGTAATTAAAAAGAGTGGTAGAGGATTAATAGATAATAAATAATAGAACAATGAGTAGAAAATCAAATTCGTTATTTACATTTTTAATAGGTGCAGCTGCAGGTGCAGCTTTAGGTGTATTGTTTGCTCCCGATAAGGGTTCAAGTACTCGAAATAAATTGTCTTATAACCTAGATAAATATAAAGCTACCTTAGAAGATATGATTGAAGAGCTTATCGAAAGCTCTGAAGAGCCAATGAGCCAAGCAAAATCAAAAGGTGAAAAAGTAGTAAACGAAGCCAAAGAAAAGGCCGAACAATTACTGGCCGATGTAGATGAACTTATCGGACAAATTAAAGAAGAAGATTAACAATTAAACTATAAATAATAAGATGAAAACAATAGCATTAAAAGCGATCGTTTTAGTAATGTTGGTGAGTGGCTTCACGGCTTGCAGTGATAGCGGTTCTGAGAAAAAAATAGCTGCATTGGAAAGCAGGTTAGCAGAAATGGAAAAACGTAAAACAGTAACTCCTCCATCTGCCAAGCCAGTAAAAGCGCCAGACGTAAAACCAGAAGGCCCAATTCCTTCATTTGAATGGACTAGTACTGAGCATGATTTTGGTACAATTGATGAAAATGATGTGGTTTCGCATACATACACATTTAAAAACACAGGAGAGTCTCCTTTAATTATTGAAGGTGTAAGACCATCTTGTGGCTGTACTGCTCCTAATTGGACAAAAACGCCAATTCCTGTTGGAGGCGAAGGCGTTATCGATGTTAAATTTGATAGCAAAGGCAAGAAAAATGCACAAAATAAAACAGTAACAGTAACTGCTAATACGTGGCCAAAACAAACTGTTTTAAGGTTTAAAACTTTTGTAACTCCTAAAGCTAAATAAGCAGATTTTAAATGTTAGCACAAATTTTAGCACAAGCAACTTCTATTACTGAAGGTGGGTATTCACAAATAATATTTTTTGTAGGAATAGCCGTAGTATTTTATTTCTTTATGATTAGGCCTCAACAAAAGAAGCAAAAAGATCAAAAGAAATTTTTGGCGGAAATTAAAAAAGGGGATGCAGTAGTAACCATTGGTGGAATGCACGGTAAAGTGTATTCTTTAGATGATGCTACTATAACTCTTGATGTAGATAAAGGAACTAAATTGACTTTTGAAAGGTCATCTATTTCTTTAGAAGCAAGCAAAACAAAATAGTATGATTTGAAAAAGTATGTAATTATACTTAAACAATTTCTAAGGTTTAAACGACCTGATAACTTAAAGGTAGTAGCTTATTGTATTATAACAGCTGCTACCTTTTGGTTTTTTAGTGCGTTAAATAAAGAATATGATGCCTCGGTTAAATACCCAGTTGAGTGGAATTTTAACCGCGATGAGTTTATTATTATCGAGGAACTGCCCGAGTATATCCAAATAAACGTGAGCGGCTTAGGTTGGAACTTGCTACGAGCGAACTCAGGCGTTGGCTTAGAGGCCTTAAACTTAAACCTTACAGAGCCAACAGCAAACCATAGCTTACCTGGGAGCTATTTTGCTAGTCAAGTGGCAGAAGCATTAGATGAACTTCAGCTTAATTACATTATCGAAGATTCGTTAATCTTTGTTATTGATAATAGAGTTACTCAATCGTTCCCTATTTATATAGATAGTGCCAAAATTGTATTAGAAGAGGGCTATAGGATTGTATCGCCAATTAAATTTGATACGGACTTAGTAGAAATCGAAGGCCCTGGTAAAATTATTAATAGTATGCCAAAAGACACCTTTTGGGTGCAGGTGATTGAAACAAATGTTGATGCTAATTTTGATAACGAAATTCCGATTGAAGTAGAATACCCTGATTTAATGCAGTTAAGCCCGCAAACAGTTAAAGTGGTTTTTGAAGTTGCAAAATTTATTGAAGAAGAGGTTGAGTTGCCAATCCAGTACATTAATACTGAAAATCTACAAAACCTATTCGTAAAAGATTCTTTAGTTACTGTGCATTATACTATTCAAGAAGACCTTAAAGATTTAGCTGTGTTAGATTCGCTGTCTATTATTGCAGATTTTAAGGCCATTAACAAGGTAGATTCTACCATTACCCTATCTTTAAAATCTCAATCACTGTATGTTATAGACCCTTATTTTGCCTTTCCACAGGTAAAGGTGTATTATAATGAATAAGCCAATTATTGTAGGGATAACTGGAGGAATTGGATCGGGGAAAACACTTGTTTCTAACCTGTTTAGGTTGTTAGGCGTGCCCATATATAACGCAGATATACGGGCTAAAGCTTTAATGAATTCAATATTAGTTGGTGTAATTACTAACGAGTTTGGTTTGGATAGTTATAAAGATGGAGTTCTTAATAGAGCCCATATTGCAAAGGCAGTATTTGGGAATAGTGCCAAATTAGAAAAGCTTAATTCACTTGTTCATCCTGCTGTTGCCGCTGATTTTAAGCTATGGGTGAGCCAACAATATACCGCAGTATATGTACTAAAAGAGGCTGCTTTATTAGTTGAAAATAATTCTTATAAGTTACTCGACAAATTAATTGTAGTTACTTCGCCACTTAAGTTACGGGTAAGTAGAATAACAAAGCGAGATAGCTTTAGAAGTGAGGAGGAAATAAAGAAAATTATTGCAAGCCAAACTTCTGATAAAGCTAAAGTAGCACTAGCCGATTTTATTATTAGAAATGACGAATCTAATATGTTAATACCTCAGGTTATGAAACTAGATAAAAAAATAAGGCAGTACTAGAAGTACTGCCTTAGCGACCTTAGTCGCCATCTATCAACCCTATTTTAAGTCTCTTGAGAACGAAGAGGAATCAGTTCCGTTATCTATTTTAAAGGTTACAAATTCAGAATCGATCTTGGTTAGGTCGTAAGTCTTAGAAAACCCTAGTTGTGCACTATGCATGGAATCTTTGAGTAATAACTCATTTTTATCGTTATAAATATATACCCGTACTTTACTGTTGGCATTATTTGGACCAACAAATACCTTAAATTTATTAGCACTTGGTAATTTGCCAATAATTGTTTGCAAACTTGATTTTACAGATGGGTTATGAAATATTGCTTGAGAAGCTTTTCCCTCAATGTTTTTTACTTCCACACTATAATTGCCAGCTGGCAACCCTGCTAAATTATACGTTCGTTTAAATGCTTTAACTCCAGTTAGTTTATCGGTATTAATAAGCCTCCCTTTTTCGTTGGTAATTCGTACGGTTACGTTTCCAAAATTTTCGCTTACATAATATAAATCGTATCTACTATCTATATTTTCAACTACCTGAAATTTTGAGGTAGTACTAAGAGCGGTTGTACCTGTTGATGCAAATGCGACAGCACTAATAACTGTTAGAAGTACGGTCATGATAATTGGCTTTTTCATATTGTTTTTGAGTTTTTGTTGTTGTGTTATAATGACGACACCAACAGCAAAAAAGTTGCTTAAACATTCAAAAACAATGAAAAATGGCTAATAACTAGGGGTGAAATGCTATAAAATATAAGTAAAAATTGTGTGTAAGCTTAGGAGAATTAATGAAACGGAACCGTATAAATAGATGACTCTTTTACGATTTTGGGTAGCCTCCCACCATAATAAATACCATGGTTTAACTAGGCCAATAATCAGCAAGAAAAAGAAAAAGTAGCCAGACCATAAGAGTAAATCGAGGAGCATAACACAAGTATAATACTTTGACTTGTTCTTTGTTTCGCAAATTAAGAAAATTGAATTCTCTCCATTTTGTTCTGTGGTTCTGACTTGCGGATTAGAAACTAAAGCACAAAAAAAAGCTTGAACTATTAATTCAAGCTTTTTTAATCTCATTAAACAAGAGAGGGATTGTGAATACGAATTATAGTTTACGTTTTACTTCTCTAGTTTCGTACGATTCAACAACATCATCTACTTTAATGTCATTAAAGTTTTTGATGCTTAATCCACATTCAAATCCTTTTTTAACTTCTTGTACATCGTCTTTAAATCGCTTAAGTTGACCCATTTCACCTTCGTACACTACAATTCCGTCTCTAATTAAACGGATAGGATTTTTACGTTTTATGTAACCATCTTTAACCATACAACCGGCAACAGTACCTACTTTGGTAATTTTAAACACTTCACGTATCTCCACATTACCAACAATTATCTCTTCGGTATCTGGATCAAGCATGCCTTCCATTGCATCCTTAATGTCGTTAATTGCATCGTAAATAATAGAGTAGAGTCTAATTTCTACAGCTTCGTTATCTGCAATTTTCTTAGCTGCTGGAGAAGGTCTTACTTGGAAACCAAGTATAACTGCATCCGAAGCCGTGGCTAACAACACATCCGATTCGGATATTTGGCCAACTGCTTTATGAATAATATTTACTTGAACTTCTTCAGTTGTTAATTTTTGTAATGAATCGGATAGTGCTTCAATAGATCCATCCACATCACCTTTAAGAATGATGTTAAGCTCTTTAAAGCTACCAATTGCTAAACGTCTTCCAATTTCATCAAGCGTAATATGTTTCTTAGTTCTAACACTCTGCTCACGTAGAATTTGTTCTCGTTTATTCGCAACTTCTCTAGCTTCTCTATCGCTATCCATTACGTTAAAAACATCTCCTGCTTGAGGTGCGCCACCTAAACCAAGCATTTGCACAGGTGTTGCAGGGCCGGCCTCTTTTATCTTAGCTCCGGTATGATCAAACATTGCTTTAACTTTACCAAAATGCGATCCTGCTAATAACACATCACCAACTTTAAGCGTACCTTGCTGTACCATTATGGTGGTAATATATCCACGACCTTTATCCAAGGCAGCTTCAATTACAGAGCCTGTAGCATTTTTATTAGGGTTAGCTTTTAGCTCAAGGAGCTCAG
>CAZDQR010000013.1:0-21474 GCA_964507315.1 uncultured Roseivirgaceae bacterium | reverse complement strand
ATGCTACAACTTCTAAAATTGATGTGGCAGGTTACACTGTAATTAATATTGCTGGCCAACATGTGTATCCTGGGTTTATTTTGCCTAATTCTAGTGTAGGATTAGAAGAAGTAAGTGCAATTAGAGCTACCAGAGATGCTAATGAAACAGGATACATGAAACCACATATCCGTTCTTTGGTAGCCTATAATACAGATAGTAAACTGCCCCCTACTTTTAGATTTAATGGAATTTTAATGGCAGAAACTACTCCAAATGGAGGGCGCATTTCTGGTACTTCATCAGTAATGAATTTAGAGGGGTGGAACTGGGAAGATGCTGCCTTGAAAGCGGATGTTGGTGTTCATATGAGCTGGCCTAGCAAAATGGGCGGTCATTTTGACTTTTCCACGTTTACTTGGGTTCGTGAGCCCAATAAGAAATATGACAGTCAAGTAGCAGAGCTTGTTTCGTTTTTTGATGATGCTAAAAGCTATTCCGATTTGAGTAACAAAGAACGCAACCTAAAAATGGAAGCTATGGCTGGATTATTCGATGGTTCAAAAATCTTATACATTCGTGCCAATTCAGCAAAGGAAATTGTGCAAGCAGTTCGTTTTGGGCAGGAAAAAGGAGTTAAAAAAATAGTTATGTTAGCAGGAACGGAGGCATTAGATGCAGCTTCTTTTTTAGCTGAGAACAACATACCTGTAGTATTACCAAATGTACATAGTTTAGCTGGCAGCGATGAAGTAGTTGAATTGCCGTATGAACTTGCAGGCTTGCTTACGAAAGCTGGAGTAACTGTAGCCTTGTCTCATAACGGTATGTTAGCCCGTGCTAGAAACCTGCCTTTTTACGCGGGTACAGCTGCTGCTTATGGATTAGGAAAAGAAGGTGCAGTGCAAGCAATTACCCTAAATGCAGCCAAAATATTAGGTATTGATAATGAAGTTGGTTCACTAGAAGAAGGAAAGCGAGCCACTTTATTTGTATCTAAAGGAGATGCCCTAGATATGATGACCAATAACTTAACTCATGCTTATATAGATGGAAAAACTATTCAGTTAGATGGGGAACAGCAAGCATTATACAAACAATATAGTGATAAGTATGCCAATGATTAAAAATAACGTCATTCCCATATAAGTAGGAATCCGTTAAGTAATGAAAAAGTCATCCTCCACTCGAGGATGACTTTTTTCATTATTATAGTTTTTCTTAAAAGGACTAAAATGTCTTATATTGGGATATTATATGAAAAACCTACTAACAATCTTATTGGTCTTAATTTGTTTTGGTGCAAAAGGCCAGGATAATTTAAACATCTATGTTGATAGCCTAATTCAATCATATGGAGATATTGACGATTCTCTGATAGTAAATAAGTTAATTAGAGAATCTTTTTACAAAGTGATTAAAAGTGACGAAAAAGGGCTTTGGATTGCTAGGAGAACACTTGAAATTGCAAAAGAAATAAACTATAAACCTGGTGAAACTGATGCTCTAAATAACATTGGAATCAGCTTTAGTATTAAAGGCGATTTTGATTCAACCGCTTATTACTTCGGATTATACTTATCAAATAGCGAGGCCATGAATGATTCTGTTAGAATTGGAAGAGCTTTGAATAATTTAGGGATGTTAAGTTGGAATCTAGGTAGTTTCAACAAAGCAATTGAGCTGTTTTACAGATCTCTTGAGATTAGCGAAAAGATGGGGGTTAAAGGAGGGGTGGCAAGTTCTTGCAGTAATATTGGTTTACTTTATATGGAATTAAAGCAATTTGAAAAGTCTCTGGAATATTCAAAAAAAGCATATAAATTAAGGTTAGAACTAGAAAATCCAACTCGATTAGGAGCATCTTGTAATAATATAGGTATTTGCTTTAAAAGTTTATTGGAGTATGACTCAGCTTTGTATTATTATCAAAAAGGGATTGGATATGCTGAAGCAATGGATAATGGAAGACAGCTTGGTGAAATTTATTCTAATTTGGGTAATTTATATATATTACAAAATGATAGCCTATTAGGTTATAAGACTTTAAAAAAATCATTAGAGTATGGTAAATCTGAATCTTCAAAAGCCAATACGTATGTAAGTTTAAGTGAAGTGGCGATTCTTATAGATAAGCCAGAAGAAAGCCTTGACTATGCTAAAAAGGCGTATGAAATAAGAAAAAATGATGAGGGTTTAGGTAACTTAGAAAGTGTTTTTTTGAATTTAGCAAATGGATATTTCAGTACAAGAAACTATAAAAAGGCGCAAGAGAATTATTTAAAATGGGGAGAGGCAAAGGATTCAGTTTTTTCAGAAGAAAAAACAAAAGCAGTAGCCGATTTAGAAATTCGTTATCAAACTGAGAAGAAGGAGAAAGAACTTGCAAACAAAGAATTAGAGTTATCAGAAAAGGATTTAGAGATTTCCATTAGGAATAATTTGTTAGTTGGGCTTGGTGCAGGAATTTTAATTATTATTCTTTTAAGCCTTTACCTAATACAGCGTAAAAAACGAAAAGCTCAGTTTGAAAAGAATGAAGCCATAATTAATGAAAAGGATCGAGGTCTTAAAGCCATTATTTTGGCTGAAGAAGAAGAACGAAAACGAATTGCCAAGGAACTTCACGATGGCATAGTTCAACAACTAGGAGGTCTAAAATTAGGGTTGCAAAAAGTGTTCTCTAATAGTGAAACGGAGGAAACTAATAAGCTTGTAAAAATCCTAGATGATTCAGCCCAAGAATTAAGAGATTTATCACATAGAATGATGCCAAAGGCATTAAGTGAGCTTGGTTTAGTGCCTGCATTAGAAGATATGCTATCTAATTCCTTAGGAAACACACATATTAAATTCGAATTCGAGCACTTTGGAATTACAGAAAGGTTTAAGGATACCATTGAAATTACGATTTACCGTATTGCGCAAGAACTAATTAACAATGTTACCAAACATAGTAAGGCAAGCCATGTAAACATTCAGTTAATAAAATCTGCCAGCAGCATTGTGTTAATTGTAGAAGACAACGGAAAAGGGTTTGAAGCTAAAACAAATACATCAGGAATTGGCCTATTAAATATCTCGAGTAGGTTAGATACGGTGAATGGTAAAGTTAATTTTGAACCAAGCCCACAAAGTGGCACCTTGGCAACGGTTAAAATTCCTCTCGTCTAATGATAAATATACTCTTAGCAGACGATCATCAGCTTATTATTGATGGAATTACAAATCTTTTAGAAGATGAAAAAGATATTAATGTAGTTGGGCACTGCAATAATGGGGTAGAGGTACTGGAAAACTTGCCCAAACTAACAGTTGATGTATTATTGTTGGATTTAGATATGCCACAAATGAATGGCTTACAGTGCGCAGAGAGAGTTCAAAACAAGTTTCCGAATGTAAAAATCGCCATTTTAACCATGCATCAAGAAAAAGCCTTGATTCAGAAATTTATTGAGCTTGGAGTACAGGGCTATTTTTTAAAAACCATTCCTAAAAGCGAGCTTATCCATGCTATTAAAACAATTGCCAGTGGAGGAGACTATTTTCCTTCGGATGTAACCAAAGCCTTATTACAAAAACCAGTCATTACTCCAGATATATTGCAAAGCCCATTATTAGCCGAGCTGACTGAACGTGAAATTGAAATTATAAAGCTTATTTCTCAGGGCTTATCTACCAAAGAAATTGGCGATGAATTATTTATCAGCCCACGAACTGCAGATACCCATCGAACCAACATTATGCGAAAGCTCGATTTACATAATGTGGCTGAAATAGTACGGTTCGCCTTCCAAAACAAATTGGTAGAGTAATTAAACTCATAACCTTCCACTTAGCTAAAAGTTGGACAGTATTGTCATTGCCAAGCGCAAGACTCGGTAATCTCAAGGCTCAACTGAGCCTTTCATTCGACATTTGATTTAAAGATGCGTTTACTACGGTAAATACCGTATCAATATACCGAAATCTCTCTATTACATAGTTCCCAACTTAATTAAACCTTTGTTATGTTGATTTTATAGGCCTTAAGCAGCTAAAAAACATTAGCAGAGCTACTCATCCTCCTAATGCTTTAAGGTTTGGTCAACACCAATACGGATGGAGTGCTCTGCCAAACTAAAAACCTTAAAGCGATGGAAAAATTACTGAAATTAAGTGTAGTATTCTTACTGTTGATTGGTATTCAATCAGCTCGATCTCAATCAACAAAGGAGTTTCCAAAAGAGATTAATAGTATTAAAATGACTGCTCCAGGAATAGCTATTGTAGCTACCGATGATGCTTTGTATGGCATAGATAAAGATGGGAAAGAGTTGTGGAAGAATGAGAAATTAAAGAAGGTAGATGCTCATAAAATTGTTGTTTTAGAAGGTAGTGAATTAATTGTGGTTACGGGTGGTCTAATGATGGGGACCAAGATACTAAATGTATATAATGGCAAGATTCACGCAGGGGATAGTGATATTAGTGAAGCTAGAATTATTCATGGTACAAACCAACTTTGGGTATCTACCAGACTTCATGGTATCCATGTTTGGGATATTAGTACCGATGTAGAGCAATACACTTTAGATAAAGTGAGTACACCTTTTGGCGTAGATCAGAAAAATAATTTTTCAGGGGCACAACCTATTACTTATACCAGTGCTAGTTCTGCAATTCTGCACATTGGCCCTGGCCAACTTGGTGAGTATGATCTTAATACGGGAGCACCAATTTGGGAATTTGATTGGAAACCTTTTAAAATAAAAAAGCTAAAAGATGGTAAAGGAGATAGGGCGAGCTACCCAACAAGAGGTTACGCCATTATGAAATTAGATCAAGAATCTAATACTCTATATTTCCCTTTTAGAGAGGGTTTATTGGCAATTGATACCAAAACAGGGAAAGCTAAATGGGATTTAAAAGCGAATAAAACAGGCCAAGTAAAGGATATGTATGTTACTGATGATGGAGTTGTTGTTCTAACTTACCAAGGCTTACAATTAATTGATAAAGAAACAGGTGCAACCAAATGGGATAAGACATTGAAAATTAAGGGAGCATCCGAAGGATTGTTGATCAATAATAAAGGCACCTTTTACATCGTGTCTAAAAAATCAATTGAAAAAATTGACATTGCAAATAAGAAATCTATAACCTTAGTTGATAAAATTAAATTTGAAGGAGACGATTCATTTAGTGGATTAGAACTAATTAATGGGAAAGTTATCTTAAGCGGTAGCCAAAATGTAGTGGGTATTGATAAGGAATCTGGAAAAATTCTCTTTTCTACCTATTACAAAGCACCTGGGGCAAGCATAGCAAGTATTGCGGCAAATGTTGCATTGGCAGGTGTAGCTATGGCTGCAACTCAAAATAGTATGCGAATTAATTCTCAATCCGGAAGCAAAACCTATTACCAATATACCCCTACCATGCGTAAATCAGGTGGGTCAAACTCTAATCATGCTAATAATAGTTTATACATAAGCACTAAGTTTAAAGGGGGAGATACTAGCGGTTTTGGCATTGCTAAGGTAGATAAAGAGTCTGGGAAAACAACAAAGAAATTTGTTATTGGAGATAGAGATCCAATGTATGTTGTTGATGAGAATAATGGAATAATTTTTTATAAATCAGATAAAAAAGAATTGGCTATTAAAACTGTAAACTAAGGAATTAATCTATGTGCTGGTGATACATTCATTGCCAGCACTTTTAAAATTTATTTTTATGAAAAATAGAAATATTATACCTGAAGCTCTTATATGCAGTTTAGTTCTTCTTTTTTTTAGCGCAAGTGCTTTCTCGCAGTCTTTTAAAGACAAAATGAAAGTAAAGTTTAATAAAGAAAAGGCGGATATCTATGGGTGCGGCTATGTATATAAAAAGAGCCTAGGAGCAAAATTAAATCCAATGACAGCTTTGCAAAAGGGGCTTGGCAATTCTTTTACAGATGGAGATAATTCTGATTTGGGGAAAACAGCCATTTCTGTGTTTTACCAAGCCCACCTTCATCCTCAAAGCATTATGAAATATCCTACTAAAACTCCAGGCTGGGAGACTTGTGGAGATGCGGTTTTTGCAGGTTTTACAAATAAAAGTGGAATTGGCTTAAGCTCAACGGATGGGCAGTTTCTAGTGGATGACACTAACCTAGAACAGGCAGGGGTCGGTACTTATTTCTATGGATTTAGTCCTGATAAAAGAGGAGAGAAACAAGTAAAAATAACTAGTAGTAATGGTAATGTGGCTGCATTATCAGTTGCACCAGCAGCTCCCCTAGAAATAATTAGTGTGGATGGAAAGACAAAGGGAGAAGAAATTATTATTGATGGTTCAAAAGATATAATTATTGAATTAAGAAATGGCAATGCAGATCCAACATCTAATATTCACGTGCAGTTAATATGTAAACTGGTAGGCACACCTGTTATTTACGATGTAATAGTTACCAAAGCAAAAAATACAATTTATATACCCAAGGAGGCCTTTTGGAATTTTGAAGGCTCTCCATCTCCATTTATGGAGAAAAATACTTTAATAATTAATAGAGTTAATGAGGAGATAATAGAAAATACCGATGCAGGGGCTATTCGTACAATTAGTGCTTATATGGATTGGATGCAGATTAAACTAACTGGTAAAATTGCTAAAGGTAGCATAATGACGGCTGGTTTTGACGAATCTAAAAATACCAATATAGATATTGACTTAAGCACAATAGGTGAATACAATTTTGTTGTAAATAAAGGACAACCTTTCACCTCGCCTCCAGTAAAGTTGATTAAAAAAGTGGCCTTTGCCTCTTTTGTGGTCAGAGGAAATTTAATAGACAAACAAACTGAAGTTTCCTCTGGTGGTGGTTGGGTTACTACTACAACTACTACAAAATGGTTTCCAGAGCTTTCGAATGAAACCTGGCAAAAATTGGCAGATAAAATGTACATTGAAATAACAAAAAAGCTAATAAATGAAATGGGTTGGGATATTCTTCCCTTAGATAAAGTGGTTCAATCGGAAGCCTATAAGCATATTAAGTCGATTAAGTCTAGAGCAGTAAAGAACTTTGTGGAAGTTGGTGCTGGCCAAACACAAAGGATATTAACCACTTCTTCTGTAGATTATTGGGAGGATTTGAGTATAACTTTTGGGAGTGATTTTATAAGCCAAAGGTTGGTGAAAGAGTTGGATGTAGATGCTGTGCTAGCTATAACAGTAGATTTAAACTTTGATTTTGAAACCGAAGGACTTGACCCCGTTTTTAATATTGTCGCTTTTGCTCCTGATGTAAGTTATAAAACGTCTGCCCGATATTTTTCAATGGGAGCAAACACAAAAGCCAAACCATTGGAGGACAGTAGAAAATATACCGGTGGAGTTGAGAATGTGATTTATCAAATGATAAAAACTGATACATTTACGAAGGAATTTATTGAAGCTCTTAAAGCACTTTCAATCAAAGAAGACGAATATCCTGTGTACGAAAAGCTTTGGAAGGCAAAGCTTTAAAATATTAGTTTTATTAGTAATAGCTAAAAGTCTTGAGAGTTAATTCTCTCAAGACTTCTTTATTTTTGAGCTATGCCTAAACTTCTCGAATCCTTTTACACTAATTCTGATGTTGTACAAATAGCCCAAGACCTAATTGGTTGTAAACTTTGTACAAATGTAAACGGTGTTTTAACAGCTGGCGTTATTGTAGAAACCGAAGCCTATAATGGCAGAACCGATAAAGCTTGCCATGCCTTTCCTAATAAAAGAACACCACGCACCCAAGTAATGTATGAAAAGGGCGGTATAGCCTATGTCTATTTTGTATATGGAATGCATTATCTATTTAATGTAGTTACAAATAAAAAAGAGTTTGCAGATGCTGTTCTTATTCGAGCCATCGAACCAACCGATGGGTTGGAAGAAATGTACACCAGAAGGAAGATGAATAAAAATGGTAAACTACTTACAGGAGGCCCAGCTCGATTGGCCCAAGCATTAGCAATTGATAAGCAGCTCAATGGAGTAAAGTTGGAAGGAAACAAAGTTCGGATTGAATCGAGAGATCCAGAGTTTGATGGAAAACTAGAGGCAACTAAACGAATTGGGGTTGACTATGCAGGAGAAGATGCAAATCTTCCTTGGAGGTTTTCAATAATTGGCAACACTTTTGTAAGTAAATAATAAGCAATATTTAGTATCATTGTTAAAGAGAACAGTAACAAGAAAACTCCGTCATTCCTGCGTAGGCAGGAATCCCTTACTTATTAGCAGATTCCTGCCTACGCAGGAATGACGGCATAATGGTTAGAATGAAGCAAACAATATTTTTTATAATCTTCTTATTAGTGGCTTTTTCAGGAGTTAGCCAACACAGTTTGGTAGGCAAAGAATCTGTATTTAATTCCTATTCCGATGAACAAAACCCTGTACTCCGCCCCGATGGCCAAACCTTATATTTTATTAGAGCACATCATTCGCAAAATGTAGGTAGTAAAATGGACTTGGGTGATATTTGGTATAGCAGCTTAGACTCTGTTTCTGGCAACTGGTCTGTTCCACAAAACATTGGCTACTTACTAAACAACCAATTTCATAATGGAGTGATTGGGTTTGGGTTAAAGGATGAAATGTACCTCTATAATATTTATGAACTAGATGGTAAAACGCCTAAGTCAAGAGGTGTTTCTGTAGTAGATCCTATAGATCCTCCTAAGTATTGGACGGTGCCAATTACTTCAACAGTACGCTATTTCTATAACCTTTCTGATAACCATAGCATTTCCATTTCTGAAGATAAAAAAATAATGTTGCTCTCTTTAGAGTCGTTTAAAACGAGAGGGGCCGAAGATTTATATGTAAGTAAGTGGATACCTCAATTAAAGGCTTGGTCAGAACCAATAAATTTAGGGGATCAAATTAACACGATGTACCAAGAAGTAACTCCTTTTTTAGCGGCCGATAATAAAACGTTATATTTTTCTTCTAATGGGCATGGAGGAATGGGTAGTAAAGATATTTTTTCATCTCAGCGTTTAGATGATACTTGGACCAATTGGTCGAAACCCGTTAATATGGGACCAGACGTGAACTCAGAAGGTGCTGAAATGTATTACCAGTTTTTAGCCGATAAGGAGTTAGCTATTTATACCAGCACAAAAAATAGCGATGGCTATGGTGATATTCATTTTAAACATATGCCTATTCCAGAAATGGCAAAAACTATTGGGTATGAGATAGAAGTGCCCAAAGACACGACTACGGTAATTAGTGAAGAACCTATTGAACCTGATTATTTTGTTCAGTTAATTGGCTCCATCACTGATACAAAAACTGAAAGCCCTGTAGCTGCTACTATTAAAATTGCAGGCGGTAGCTATTCGGAAAATCAAACATTGGCAACGGCATTTGCTTTTAATTTACCCTCGGCCAATGATTATACTTTAGTGGTAGAGGCTGATGGCTACATTAGCCACAGTGTAAAACTAAATATTACCACAAATAAACCTCGAGAATTCGAGCATAATGTTGTTTTACAACCCATAGAATTAGGTACTACCGTAAAATTAGATTTAGTGCTATTTACAAGAGGGACCACTGAATTTTTAGATGAATCGTATGAACAACTTGATTTAATGATTCAAATGATGAAAGACAATCCAACAATGGAGATTGAACTTGGTGGTCATACTGATAATGTGGGTAACTCCAGATTAAATAAAAAATTGAGTCAAGAAAGGGTAGATGCCGTGGTTAAGTATTTTATTGATAATGGAATTGATTCAAAACGATTATCTGGTAAAGGATATGGTGGCACTAAGCCAATTGCCTCTAATAAGAGCGAAGAAACCAGAAGATTAAATCGTAGAGTAGAATTTACAGTGGTTAAACAATAGAATTATTCTAAGTTTTACCATCTTTGCAATTCAAATAAAAAATACCTTTAATTATGCATAAAATAGCAAAGCATATTCTTTTATTAATGGCTGTTGTTTCATTCACAGCGTGTTCTAGCGACAAAAAAAATAATGAATCGGAAAAAGAACAATCTGAAGTATCTCAAGATTCTGTTGTAAGCTTACTTTATCCAGGTGAGACCCATTTTAAAAACATTAAGCAGATCACTTTTGCAGCAGATAATGCCGAGGCATACTGGAGTTTCGATAATTCAAAAGTTGTTTTTCAATCTAATAACCCAGCTTGGGGAGTAGAGTGTGATCAAATTTATTACTTTGATGTGGCTACTGCCAATATGAAAAGTGAAATACCTTCTCTTATCAGTACTGGTAAAGGAAGAACTACTTGTGCTTATTTTATGCCGGGTGATTCTACAATCGTTTATGCTTCTACTCATTTAGGAGATGACGCTTGTCCTGCTGAGCCAGAACGTGTTCCTGGGGGTAAATATTTATGGCCAATCTATTCAACCTATGATATTTTTGTTTCAGACATGGAAGGTAATATTACTGCGCAACTAACGCACGAGCCTGGTTACGATGCTGAAGCAACAGTTTCTCCTAAAGGAGATAAAATTGTATTTACTTCTGATAGAACTGGTGATTTGGAACTTTATACCATGGATATTGATGGTAGTAATGTAAAACAAATTACTTCTGAACTAGGTTACGATGGTGGTGCATTCTTTTCTCCTGATGGCTCTAAATTGATTTTTAGATCATCTCGTCCTTCTACAGATGAAGCAAAGAAAGAATATAAAGACTTGCTTTCGCAAGGGCTTGTAGCACCTACCAACATGGAATTATACATCTGTAATGCAGATGGTTCAGATTTAAGAAAACTAACCGATTTAGGTAAAGCCAACTGGGCTCCATTTTTTCACCCATCTGGCGAAAAAGTTATTTTTGCTTCAAATCATAAAGGAGCAAGAGGATTTGAATTTAACTTATTTATGATCAATGTTGATGGAACAGGACTAGAGCAAATCTCACACGATAAGGTGTTTGATGCATTCCCTATGTTTTCTCCTGATGGAACAAAAATCATATTCTCTTCCAACAGAAATAACGGAGGCAATCACGATACGAACTTATTTATTGCTGATTGGGTAGATTAAGGTGAAAAATCATTACTAAAAAAGGCGGCATCAAGTTTTAATGTCGCCTTTTTTGCTATAGATGAATATTAAGAATTCTAAATTCCCTCAAACTTCGCTTGGAAAAATCGTAAATATTTAGGCTCATAAGTCATTTTAAGGCCTGTAATGCTATCTCTCTTGCTGTAAATACACTCAACCGATTCGGCAATTACATCCATATGTGCTTGGGTATAAACCCTGCGAGGAATGGTTAATCGAACTAACTCAAGCTTTGGGTAATTATGTTCTCCTGTTTCTTTATTTCTACCTGCAGAAACCACACCACGTTCCATAGCACGAACACCAGAATCTATGTAAAGTGCGGAAGCCAATGTTTGGGCTGGAAACTCATCTTGGCTAAGGTGTGGTAAAAACTTTTTAGCATCTATAAAAACACCGTGGGTGCCTACAGGGTTTACAATAGGTATTCCGGCATCAATTAGCTTTTGTCCTAAATAATGTACTTGCCCAACACGAGCTCGCATATGGTCGTCTTGCACGCTTTCTTTTATTCCTAATGCCAATGCTTCCATATCTCTTCCGGCCATTCCACCATAGGTGTGCAAACCTTCATAGATAACCACCATATTTCGAGCTTCTTCATAAATATGTTCATCATTAATAGCAAGGAAGCCTCCAATATTTACCATTGCATCTTTTTTAGCACTCATGGTAGCGCCATCGGTAAGTAGGCATAAGGCTTTGGTAATTTCAGCTACAGACTTGTCTTTATATCCTTCTTCTTTTTGCTGAATCATATAAGCATTTTCAGCCACACGAGTCATATCATGTATTATTTTAATGCCATATTTATTGGTGAGGGTTCTAGTGGCTTTTAGATTTTCCATGGAAATGGGTTGGCCACCCGCCATATTAACTGTGGTAGAAATAGATACATAAGGGATGCGGTCTGAACCGTATTCTTTAATAATGGCTTCGAGCTTATCAAGGTTTACATTTCCTTTAAATGGATGCATGCTTTCGGGGTCGTGAGCTTCATCGATAATGATATCCATAAATTTTCCTCCAGCTAGTTCTTGATGAAGCTTTGTGGTAGTAAAATACATATTGCCCGGAATGATATCGCCTTGCTTAATCATTATCTGAGATAAAATATGCTCTGCTCCACGGCCTTGATGCGTAGGTATTAAATGCTTATACCCGTAATAGGATTGAATAGTTTCTTCTAGGTGGTAAAAGTTTTTGCTACCTGCATAGGCTTCATCGCCCATCATCATGCCTGCCCACTGGCGATCGCTCATGGCAGAGGTGCCGCTATCGGTTAGTAAATCAATATAAACGTCATCTGAACGAAGCAGGAAAGTGTTGTAACCAGCTGCTATTATAGCTTTTTTGCGATACTCTTCGGTTGTTATAAAAAGTGGCTCAACCATTTTTATTTTAAATGGCTCGGCCCAAGAATGTTTAATTGTTTTATTCATTATGAGATTGAATTACATTAAAAAATTGTACTTCAAATCTCGTTGATGGAGGGTTGGGATAGTATGACTTGAATCAGTTCTGGGGAACTTATATTTAACAAAAAAAGTCATTCTGAACTTGTTTCAGGATGACTTTTTTGCAATGTGAGATTCTATAATAAATTCAGAATGACAATGATTTCAACTTCAGCTATGTTCTAATTGAACCCTGTGGAGTTGCAATTCGCTCTTAATCTCTTTAAATTTTTATGGGTAGAAAAAATAGGGAACACTGATCAATGAATGATTTTATGATCATTGGATTAAACTTCAACATTCAAAATCGTTAATCAGTATTCAAATTCTATATGTTATTCAATGCCTAACCAAACATTACGAAGTTTGAGTTGGACATCTGTGGGCTTTTCCATAATAGTTAAATTAAATGGTACAGGTTTTTTAACTTTAAAAATTTTTTCTTCCAATTTAACTTCTGATGTTTCTTCTTCAATGGTACGTTCTACAGTTACCGAATAATCATCATCAACTTTCATAGTTGATAATATTTCATCAATAAAAGTGCCGAGTTCAGGCCCTAATTTTGGAAACTCCTGTTCGTTTATTTTTTTAATTACGTCTCCATTTTTTAATCCTAATGCTATTCCGAAATCATTTAGAGCATCCTCATCTTGTACAAAGATGGTTCCTTTTTCAAAGTCAATGCCTATGCTTTTCTGGCTTAGCCCTAAAGAAAAATCCATCACAGAATCTAATAATATATAATTAATGCCTACTTTATTAAAGTATTCAGCATACGGAATGGGCGTTTCGCCACCCACATAAGTGGTTAAAAAGCTGCCAACTTCGGGGTAGGTTAATTCTGTAATTACACCAAAGAGCTCCTCATCTTTAAAGGATTTATCCATTCCGTAAGTTTTGGATAAATCAGCCATCATATTTTGCACACCATAGGCTCCATCCGATAACTCTCTTAATGTAATATCCAAACACATACCAATTAAAGCTCCTTTTTGATATACATTATAATACTGATCTTCGTACTGGTCTAAGGCTCCTAAGCTTATGTTGGTAAAAGCCACAGTATCTAAAAATTGACTTGATATTTGAAGTTTTTCTTGCAGCATGGCAAGGTATTCTTCAGTGGTAATGAGCTTTCCTTTTACCTGTGCATTCCCTGCAAAATACTCTGTCATCCCTTCGTATAGCCATAAGTGTCGGCTCATTTTGGGGTCGTTAAAATCGAAGGCACCAATTTCTTCAGAGTGTATATTTAAAGGTGTTACAATATGGAAAAATTCGTGCGCAGCAAAATCTCGTAATTGTTGCTTCATTCCTGAAATGGTAGATTCAGGCATATAGTAAAATGACGAAAATGAGTGCTCTAAGGCGCCATAAGAAGTAACAGGCTGATCTGTAAAGTAGAAAAGAAAAGCATACTTGTCAACTGGTAAAGAACCCCCTAAATAATCGCGCTGCGCCATTAACACTTCGTTCATAGAAGCAGCGATTTCTTTGGCAGTTACTAAATTATTTGGTGAATATACCGAAACCAACACTTCTGTTCCAGCAACATCTATGAGCGCAGTGTCTGCTTCGCAGTATAAAATAGGCGAATCTACTAATTGATCGTAATTGCTCGTTCTAAAATGGTCGGATGTTGTATTACTATCAAATGATTGGCCTTCTAATTCAAACTTGGCATCTAAAGGTGTATTCATTGCAACCGGTATCATTCCGGTACCACCATAAAAGTTAGCTGGCTTAAGTACTTCTACATTAAACTCTGTTTGTCGCATGCCTTCGAAAAAGCCAAAAAAACCTGAGGCATTAATAACAAAGCTTTTTCCTTCTTCGATGTTTGTTCCTGCTGGTTGAAATATTTCAGGGCCTTCAATGTTAGAATGATAGCTGTCTTCTATCCAATAAGATAGTTTCTTCATCTTATTGGCTTTACTAATTTTCCAAGAGTTCGTGGAAGTCTGCTCAACAGGTAGCTCTCTTCCTTTTTTATCAAATGCCTTTAGGTTTGATAAAAACCTTCCATAATCTTCTATAGCATAAGTTCCCGGTATCATTTTAGGTAAATAAAATGTAATTTCAGTTCCTTCTATTTTAGGGGTAGATAATTCTATATACACTTTGTTATCCACTACTCGGGTTAAATCAATAGTGTATTTGTAATTGCCATCGGCAGCAATGGCTGCAGATGATATAAATAATACTGCTATAAAAAAAGTGAGTTTAAATTTGTTCATTTTATATGTTTTAAAGGTTTTCATAGGTTTATTATTTTGAGTTATGTTGTTAACGATTTTTAATAGAATATGGTATTTCGCAACCACTTTTTTGCCGTGTATCTACAAGGTGGAAAATTCTCCATTGGCTATCAACTTTAATTAATAGGAAGTTTTCGGATCCGCAATGAGAGAACTTTCCATCTAAATAAAAAGCATATTGGGTCCAAACAGAGGCTAGATAGTTATCTATTTTAATGGAAGTATTCCAAATCTGCTCATCATGTTCTTTGTCTAAACCACCGCCAATATAAGTTATAAAAGCATTTATGCTTTCTGGTTGAGATAAGGTGGATTGCCCTTCGGCAGAATAATAAGCAGATTGAAATGTGGCGTTATTTGTAAATGTGTTCCTTACTTGTAAGCTATCCCCAGTACGGTATCCGTTAAAAAGTTCAGCGATTACATCTTTTATTTGCTGCTCGTTATTAGTAGGCAACATACTGCCTTGTGCAACTGATAAAAATGAGCTTGAAATAAAAACTGAAGTAAGAAATAGATATTTCATATACCTCTAAAAAACGGTATATGAAGCTCAGAAGTTTGCAAAGTTATATAAGTGGCCTTATTCTTCTATCACTTCAATTTCAACCCTTACGTTATATCTAGCTTGTGCCGAATGCTTATCGTAGAGCATCTTTTTACCCCCCCAGCCTTTTATTTCAAAGCGGTCAGCACTTATGCCTTTGCTTTCAAGGTATCGTCCAACAATTCCAGATCTTTCAGATGATAATTTAACAGCAGTGCCCTCTAACTCTCTATGGTCTCCATTTAAATTAAAAAAATCAACATCTTCCTGATCTTTAAGTGCTATTATTTTTCCGGCTGCTTTGCCATTGGTGTGGCCGTGTATTACTATTTTTAATTTAGGGTTACTCTCCATTAATTCAACCACTTGGTCTAGTTCATATTTAGATTTACCCATCATTATGGCAGCATCTTTATAAAAGAACACTTGATATAAAACGATGACTTCTCCTTTTCGAATAGGGTTCATCTCAAATTTTACAAACGTTGTGTCACCCAAATTATCAAGAAAAATGCTTATTGGGTCTATGATGGGCTCGTAATATTTAAAATCAAAAGATTGTTTCTGCCACCCAATATCATTTGATTGTACCTGAATCATTTTTGAGGCGCTCGTTGGTTCCGCCAGTTCAAACGATCCATGTGAAGGGGCAGTTGCAATTAATTTCTGGCGCGCTAAATCTATTACATTAAAATCAATGACAATCGCTTTTCCACTTCTAGCATCGTAGGCTTCAATAAAAAGATAGGTTTTACCCTGATGAGAAATTGGAAGTGCTTCTTTAGCTAAATTCTTAAGGGTATCAACCTCTTCTATTTCTTCGGTTCTTAAAGAATCTTTCTCTATGGGTTCAGTATTAAATTCAATTTTGCCATCCTGTTTTTCATTACCCTTTATAGGTTGAACTGGTAAGGGCTTTTCTTCTTCCCCTTCTTTTTTAATCATGCCAGTTTGGTTGTGGTGCACATAAACCCAAGCCTTTGGTTCTCCTGTACGTTCGCGTTCAGAGTTAATGGCTTTTATGGCTTCTGATCTTGTACTATAACTAACCGAGTAAACAAAAATTAAATTTTTAGCATGTGAAAAGCCATAATTAGCTTCGATTCCTTTTTCTTTTAGATAATCAACATACTTTATGGCATAACCTTCAGCGGAAGGGGCATAGGCCGCGAGTACCATATAATAGCCGTTTGGTAGCTCTTTGGTGGCAGTATTTGCCCACAAGCTAGTAGAAAAGCAAACGCATAGCGCTGCGATAAATAGTATTTTCTTCATGATAGATGGTCTTGCAGTGCCTCAAATAAACAAAATATTTTTTTATTAACCGTATATTTTACCGTTAAAATGCTAATTGGAATAGTTCAAGGTAGTAAATGAGAAATAGCCAACAGAAATAATCCTATTGGCTATCAGTGTTAAACCCCTTTGGATTGAACTTTAAAACTAAGCTGCTTCGGCAGTAGATTTTGGTGTAAGCATAAGTATTTCGTTCACCACTATTTCTGTAATGTAACGAGTTTGGTTGTCCTTATCGGTATAAGCTCTATGCACAAGTTTGCCGGATATGGCTACACGGTTTCCTTTATCTACATAATTATTAATATACTCGGCCGTTTTGCCCCAAGCCACAATTTTGTGCCACTGCGTATCTTCTATTTTTTGTCCTTGCTGGTTGATATAGGAGTCAGTTGTAGCAAGAGTAAAGTTTACTATTTTTTTGCCTGAATCAAACTCTTTCATTTCAGGTGTAATTCCTAGATGACCAATTAGCTGTACATTGTTTGTTAAATTTTTCATAGTTGTTTTGTTTAGGTGAATGAAATAATTTCTCCAAAGGTGGGAGCAAGTTTATGTGATAGTCGTATGATACTTGTTTGTATATGTTTATATTCGATTGTAAATGTTTGAAAACGGATAAAGTGTGGAATTATGGAATCAAGACAGTGTAGTGAATGTGGGGAAAAGATAATTGGGCGAATAGATAAGCGTTTTTGTTCCGATTTATGCCGTAATGCGCATAATAATTCGCGCAGTAGAGATAAGAATAACTTGATGCGAAGGGTGAATGGCATACTCCGTAAAAATCGTTCATTGCTCGAATCTCATAACCCAAATGGCAAAGGAAAAGTGAGCAAAGCAAAACTTATGAAACAAGGGTTCGACTTTAGCTATTTTACCAATGTATATACCACTAAAGCTGGTAAGCAATATTTCTTTTGCTACGAGCAAGGCTACTTGCCCATTGAGAATGAGTACCTCGCCTTGGTTATAAAAAAGGAATATATCGATTAATTAAATTTCGCTGAAAAGAATAAGTATCTCCGCTAGTTTTATTACTCAACTACTGCCGTTAGCTTTGCTTTAAATTATATCTCTTGGAAAATTATAACTACTGCCATAGCCTAACCGAATACAAAAGGCGTAAAACCATTGAAGTTAACATTGGCAATGTGCCTATGGGAGGAATTAATCCTATTAGAGTGCAATCGATGACTACCTGCGATACGATGGATACCGAGGGTACTGTGCAACAATCGGTGCGAATGGTAAAAGCTGGCTGTGAGTATGTGCGTATTACTGCACCTGGCATTCGTGAAGCTAAAAACCTAAAAGTTATTAAAGAGAGATTAGTGGCTCTAGGAATTAACGCTCCACTGGTTGCAGATATTCATTATACGCCCAATGCAGCAATAGAGGCTGCTAAACATGTAGAAAAAGTGCGCATTAATCCTGGTAATTATGCAGATAAAAAGAAATTTGAAACACTCGAATATACAGATGACACGTACCAAGAAGAGATTGAGCGGATTAAAGAAAAATTTATCCCACTTATAAACGAATGTAAAAAACATAATACTGCTTTACGTATTGGCACCAACCACGGCTCTTTATCCGATCGAATTTTAAGTAGGTATGGAGATACCCCAATGGGTATGGTAGAATCAGCGCTTGAGTTTGTTCGAATTTGTGAGGCAGAAGGATTTTACGAAATTGTGCTTTCCATGAAAGCTAGTAATACGCGAGTAATGGTGCAAGCATATCGTTTATTGGTGCATAAGTTAGAAGACGAAGGCTTAAAACCTTATCCATTACACTTAGGTGTTACCGAAGCAGGCGATGGAGAAGATGGACGAATTAAATCTTCGGTGGGCATTGGAACCCTGCTCGAAGATGGTCTAGGCGATACCATTCGAATTTCTTTAACAGAAGAACCAGAATTAGAGATTCCTGTGGCAGAAGCAATGGTAAAAAGGTATGCCTCACACACGCAAAACTCATTGGATAGTGTGGAAGTGTATTCTAAAAATCCATTTGAATATGCTGCCAGAGAAACCACTGAAGTATTAGATTTTGGCGGCAACAAAAGCCCACGAGTAATTGCCGATTACTCGAATCAGATATTAACAGAGTTGAATGATTTAACTGCCATAGGCTACCGTTATATGCAAGCCACCGATAAATGGGTTAGCTTAGATACTGCTGCAGATTTTATTTATTTGGGTTCAAATAAATTAGAAATTGAACTTCCAGCTGGCTTAAAAGCTATTTTAACTGCCAATACTTGGTTGGAGAGTGGTAAACAGAATAACAACTATCCACTATTTACCCTCAACGAATATAAAAACAGCGAGCAAAAGCACGAGGAATTAAATTTTATAGAAATTGATTTACCAATGGCCGAAGTGCCAGTTGTTGATGCTAATGTAGTGTTGGTTCTTAAGACAACGATGGCTAACCCAATGCCTGTATTCAGGCAATTTGTGTTGCAGCTAATGGCACATAGTGTTTTAGCTCCTGTAGTGTTATCACAATCATATTCTGGTATCGATGGCGATGATTTTCAATTATTTGCAGCTACAGACATGGGAGGCGTGCTCATTGATGGGCTAGGAGATGGCATAATGCTAACATATAGTTCTGATAAAGAAAATGGGTTGGAACTAGCCAATAGTACGGCATTCGGTGTTTTGCAGGCAGCCCGAACTCGGATGTCTAAAACCGAATATATCTCTTGTCCATCCTGTGGCAGAACCTTATTTGATTTGCAGTTAACCACCGCAAAAATTAAAGAACAAACAGATCATTTAAAGGGAGTTAAAATTGGTATTATGGGCTGTATTGTAAACGGACCAGGAGAAATGGCCGATGCTGATTATGGATATGTAGGAGCTGGGATAGAAAAAATATCTTTATATAAAGGTCAAGAAGTTGTTCAAAAGGGACTTAAGCCTGCAGTGGCAGTTGATGCGCTCATTCAATTAATAAAGGATGATGGTAGATGGGTAGAACCGGAAGAGTTAATGGCCAATTAATAATGATCAATTGGTCATGTATAATGATCAATGTAAAATATCCAATTCACTAATAACATCTTTTTCAACATGAACATTGAAGAGTTTAGAGATTTTTGTATTTCAAAGCGAGGAGTTACAGAAGAGTTCCCATTTAGTGAAACGGCCTTGGTTTTTAAAGTGATGGGTAAAATGTTTACGCTAATTAATGTAGATAGTTTCGAAATTATAAGCTTGAAATGCGACCCTGAAAGAGGAGTGGGGCTACGAGAACAATATGCAGGAATTAATCATGCCTACCATTTTAATAAAAAGCATTGGGTTGGTGTAGCAACCGATGGTTCTGTACCGGAGCAGTTAATGTATGAACTTATAGACCATTCGTATGAATTGGTGGGAAGTAAACTAACAAAAAAAGTAAAGGAGGAACTCCGAAATTTACTTTAACAAAAGGGTAGCCAACCAAATGGCGGTGCAGCAACCACCCTTAAAAAAACACCGCAAATTCAATTTAACTCTAATGCTCAAATATCATACTAGTCTTAGTAGGGAAAGCAACACTTCTTAACCAATAAAAGGCTCAGAATATAAAAAAGCTTTGCTATTAATCTAATAGTATATCGCTATAGGTAGCAATAAAATTTAGTGTGAACATGGTTTATTATTTAGTCCTCATTAGTCGTTTTGTTCTAATTTACAAGCGTAAATGTAGGAATTTGATGAAGGGATGGCAATGATGAATGGCAGACGAAAAATTGACTTCTATCAATAAGTAACAAGCAATTTATATTTGATGCGACTGGCTACAAGAAATAAGATTAGTATTTAATTGATGAAACCTTAATGAGTTTACAAAATATTATCCTTTCGTTATTTCCTTATCAATTAGATTTATGAGTTTTAGTGACATGTTTTTCATTTCCAACATTTGAGCATTCATTGTTGAAAATTCTAATATTGTCATTACAAAACCGTTTTTAATCTTGGTACTAGCCAAGAATTTTTTATAATAGTCGGCAGTTAGAGTTATGTCGCGACCTGCTGTTCCATTGCTTAATTTATATTGGAAATTGTTAACCATTGGATTAAGGTCCATCATCTCGTAAAGAGGCCTATATATTAGTTCTTCCGTGTCAAATCGGTAGTGTTCCTCTTCGCTTTTTAGTTTTTTATAAAGACTTTCAATATTCAAAAGCATACTTTTGATTGAATCATTTGATATAAGTGCAAGATTTCCTGAACTCACAAGTTCTTGGAATGTATTATTATTTTGATGAAATTTTTGCCAGTTATAAATTGGTAAACCAAGTGCGTTAAATTTTTCTATATCTTTTATAGGTTCCCCTTCAATATGTTCAATAATTGTATTAGCAGATTCAATACCTTCTTTTCGTATTTTGATGTAATTATCTAATTCAAAAACATTAATCTTTAAGTCTATTTTAATATTTTTCAGATAGTGTGTTTCTTTTATTCTTGCTTTTCTTATATCATTCCAATTATTTATTGAAAGAGCGATTAAAATTCCAATTACCACAAGTAAAATTTCACCAATAGCATAAAGTAAATATTTGCTGAATTTATTTTCAGTCAGTAAGCTCTGTCTAATCTTTCTAAAGAGTTTTATCATTTACTCATCTGTTTTTTAATGAAGGCTAACGCTCGGACTATATGTCCGTAGGACTAAATTACGAATAATTAAGATAACCCACTTAGGCGGATATTTGATTGGTAGCAAATCAGAATAACACTTAGTCAAATTAAAAATTTGACGGGACAAGCTACAAGAAATGAACTTTGTGTTTAACAGGTGCTGTAGGCTTCCCCTTTTTAGGACTGGTTAAAAGTAGAGAATTCTCATTAT
>CAZDQR010000012.1:0-21979 GCA_964507315.1 uncultured Roseivirgaceae bacterium | reverse complement strand
TCTTTAATTACAAAATGATAATCTTCGCCATAAGCGTATTTGGCAATTTTATAAGTATCGTCTTTTACCAGATCTTTAGTTGGGTAATAGTTATAGGCTAGTGAAATAACTGATTTTGCACCAGGAACGAGCTTGGTAGGGTCTAATCGTTTATCAAAATGATTGGCCATATAACCCATTTGGCCGTGTTTATTATTGGCAAGCCAACTTTCCAATTGCGGAGCAATATCTGCTAAATGCTCTGCTTTGGAAATACCACAAGAGATAAAGCCTAGCTCCTTGGCTTTTGCTTTTATAAAGGCGGTATGATTTGTTTTCGTTGACATATGGATTTAACCGCAAAGGCTCTGAGATGCAAGGAAAAACATATACCTTTTTAACTTTGTGCTATTTCTCTGCGGCTTTGCGTCCATGAGGTTTCTAACTATCAAATAATTCCCTTGTTTTCCCCGGAGGAATAATTTTTAAATGTTTATAGGCCAATTCAGTTGCTTCTCTTCCTCGTGAGGTTCGCTTAATAAAGCCCTCCATAATTAAAAAAGGCTCATAAACCTCTTCAATAGTTTCAGCTTCTTCGCCACAGGCCGTAGCAATGGTAGAAATTCCTACAGGGCCACCTTTAAATTTATTTATAATAGTAGAAAGGATACGAATATCCATATCATCCAATCCATATTGGTCAATATCTAGCGCAGTAAGCGCCATTTCAGCAATGGGCTTAGTAATTATGCCATCCCCTTTAATTTCGGCAAAATCTCGGGTTCTACGAAGTAGATTGTTAGCAATCCGTGGCGTGCCTCTACTTCTACGAGCAATTTCTACTGCCGCGTCTGCATCAATTTTAGTATTTAGTATAGCAGCCGATCGTTTAATAATGGTCGCTAATAATTTAGAATCATAAAACTCTAACCGAGCATTAATACCAAACCGAGCACGTAAAGGTGCTGTTAGTAAGCCTGAACGCGTGGTGGCTCCTACTAATGTAAAAGGTGATAAGGATATTTGTACTGACCGTGCACTTGGGCCCGAATCCAGCATAATATCAATCTTAAAGTCCTCCATTGCTGAGTATAAATACTCTTCTACAATGGGGTTAAGCCTATGAATTTCATCTATAAAAAGCACATCGTGCTCTTCTAAATTAGTGAGTAAGCCAGCTAAATCACCTGGTTTATCTAATACTGGTCCCGAAGTAGTTTTAATGCCCGTATTTAACTCATTGGCTATAATATATGAAAGGGTGGTTTTGCCTAAACCAGGAGGGCCATGAAGCAATACATGATCCAAGGCTTCACCTCTATTTTTAGCAGCCTGCACAAAAATTCTAATATTATCTACTAACTTATCTTGCCCACTAAAATCCTCAAAAGATAAAGGTCTTAAGGCCTTATCAAAATCTTGATCTTCATTTGAAAGCCCAGTTCCATCTCCATTTAAATAATCTTCACGCATACACTTTCTAGAATTTTTACTAAAATAAGGCTATCCATTTATAATTTTAGAATTCACCGTTTAATGATTCCTTTTTGTACTGTTTTCAAATACTATATCGTATTGCTATATCCATTTTTTAGTGGCCTTGCGTTCCATCATCTTTAGTAATAGCAAGTATATTATTGAGCACGGTTTCGCTCTAAGAGTTGTATTAGCTAAGTTAGTTCTAGTACACTTTTAAGCACCTTTTCTTTCAGCTGCTCTTTATAGTCGGTTAATTTTTGTGCTATAACATCATCAAAAGCACCTAAAATTTCTGCAGCTAAAATACCTGCATTTTTGGCGCCATCTAATGCAACTGTGGCTACAGGTATGCCCCCAGGCATTTGCAAGATTGATAGTATTGAATCCCATCCATCGATAGAATTACTAGATTTTATTGGCACCCCAATAACAGGCAATGTCGTTAAAGAAGAAACCATGCCTGGTAAGTGAGCTGCGCCCCCAGCACCTGCAATAATTACTTTTAGCCCTCTGCCTTTTGCGTGTTCGGCATAATTAAGCATTCTATGGGGCGTTCGGTGTGCCGATACTATCGTGAGTTCAAATTCTACTCCAAGCTCCTTTAAAATATCAGCAGCCTCCTGCATTATTGGCAAATCAGATTTGCTGCCCATAATAATTCCTACTTGTGGTTTGCTCATGCTATTACTTTTAAGGTGTTCTTCACAAATTTAGCTTTTCTTTTTAGTTCGGCTGCATTGGAATCGGTAATGGTTATATGGCCCATTTTTCGAAATGGCCGTGTTTCTGCCTTTCCGTATAAATGCACGTGTACACCTGATTCTTTCATAACCTCTTCTAGCCCTTGGTAAATTGCAGGCCCTGTATAGCCATCTTCGCCCAATAGGTTTACCATTGCAGAAGGGGTTAATGCCTCCGTTGAACCTAGTGGCATACCTAAAATAGCTCGTAAATGTTGCTCATATTGCGATGTAATATTGGCTTCTATCGTTTGATGCCCACTGTTATGAGGTCTAGGAGCTACTTCATTTACTAATATTTCTCCCTCTTTTGTAACAAAGAGCTCAACGGCTAGCAAGCCAACCATTTCTAATTTATTAATGATGTCGATGGCAATTTTTTCAGCCTTGGCTTCAACTGCAACCGAAACTTCAGCTGGGGCAAATAAGTATTCTACTAAGTTGTGCTCTGGATGAAAAACTAGTTCAACAGCAGGAAATACTTTTGTTTCTCCTTTTGTATTTCGAGCTACAATTACAGAAATTTCTTTTTCAAAAGGAATTAGGTCTTCTACAACTCCCAAGGTGTCAAAAGCTTTGGATAGGTCTGCTTCTGTTCTGATAACCTGCACTCCTCTGCCATCATATCCTTCCTTAGCAAGTTTGTTTACAAACGGCAATTTATGTGCAAGAGCCTTTACTTCCTCTTTAGTTTTTACAATTTCGAATGGAGCAGTTGGAATATTATGAGCTGTATAAAATTGTTTTTGAATAGACTTATCCTTAATAAGTTCGATAATACTTGGTTGTGGATATACTTTTACGCCTAGCTTTTCTAAGTCAAATAAAGCATCTGTATTTACATTTTCTATTTCTATTGTTAGAATATCGCACTCTTTACCAAAAGCCATTACACTATCGTAATCGGTGATGTTACCTAATGTAAAATTATTGATGTAATTTTTTATTGGAGCGTTTTCATCCGCTTCCATCGCTTTTATTACTAACCCGTAATCAGATCCTGCTTTTACAAGCATTCTACCTAATTGGCCTCCACCTAAAATACCGATTCTTAATGCGTGTAAATTTTCCATTAATCAACTCATTTAGTGCAAATATAAAACCTCTATACCATTACGTTGGCCATTAGTTTGTTCCTATTTTTTGAGCTGCCATACATTAGGCTGTATAAGATAATATTGACTCGCAATTACTGGCAACCTTTCAGCAATTTGAGGCCAATTATTTTCTAAATCAATAATTATTTCTGGGGCTGATTTTTCAAGGTGATGTTGTAAAAACACGAGGTTATCATAATAATCTAGCTTAGTAAAAAACTGTTTAGATAAACCCCAATTATAAAACGGCCCAGCTAGTTTCGCTTCTTTATACAAATAAGGAGCATCCCCTAAAACCATTATTTTTTTGTTTTTAACTATAGGGAAGTATTCACGGTTAATAGGGTTTATTGGGTCGATTGCCAAACCTAAAAACAACGAAGTTGAATAGCTCCACAGAATAGCAGGAGGTGCTAAAAATAAAGTCGCACTTAAAATCAACGTGTAGATTCTATTCCTGAACAAAGAAATAAAGTGCACAGTAAAATAGGAGGCTATGGGTAAGATGAACACTAACCCATAATAGGTAATCGGTTTTTCTAAAAGTAAAACGGACAATAGCATAACCCCTAAGGCAAGGAATAATTGCATTACTCTATTTTGATAATTTGTTAACCTTCTTTGCTTTCCAAAACTTAAAACACCTAGTATTAAAATAAACAACGGAAAGGCTATTGTTTTAACAGCTTGCAACCAGCTTACAGAAGGATAAAAAGAAAACGAAGTGTTGATTAAGAAGAAATTATTAACAAAATAGGCAGGATGGTCACTAATTAGTCCATAATAAATAAAAGCCATAATAAGCGGTGTTACACTAGCAAAAAAGAGCAATAAAAACCTCCTAATTACCGTATTTGAAAATAGGGCTAAAAGCAACAAACTTATTGGAATAATAAAAACATAAGGAAGAAAAAACAATATGGAACTACCTAAATAGAGGCCAATTAAAATTATATGTAAGTCTTTTTTTGCTCTAAATTCAACGTGGCTTAATAACTTGCCAAGCCCTAAAAGAATAAATGTTAAACCCATTAATGCAGGAGAAAGGGTAAAAAAAGAGGGGCTTGTTGAGGATAAAATCACAAATGCAAAAGCAGGCAAATTAGTATTGTTTTCGAATAGCTTAGCCTTTTTAGAATAAGTATTAATAATCAATGCCTGAAAAAATGTAAGAGCCGTACCAAGCAATAATAACCATAAAATTGACCTGCCAAAAAGCCATGTAAAAACCATATAAATAATTGCGGAAAAAGGAGCAAGGCCATCCCATATATCAACATACATAGCACTAGATTGCATGGCTTCTCCAATAGTAAACCAATGGATTGTTTCTGGGTATGCTACGGTGTTTAATAATGTTGGCAACTTTAGCAAAAAAGCTAATATTGCCAAGGCAACTAATCGTAAAGGGTCATTTAGTTTAAAGAATGAAAGCAATGTAAGGCAGTTTGATTTTTAGCAAATGTATAAAATTCAAAACTAGCGTTTGTTCAATTCTTGGCCTCAATAAAACTATGAAAGATAATATATGTTTAACGAAGTACTAATTGCGCATATTTGATAACTTCTATTATAGTACTTTTACATTATTATGGAAACCAAAAGACAGCATAAGTACTCGAAGCAGATATTAAAAGATTTAGCTCAAATCTTTCAACGCAATTTACAAGACAATTTTTGGGGTGCTTTTGTTACCTTAAAAGAAGTAAAAATTAGCCCAGATTTATCTGTTGCTTCAATCTATGTAAGTGTTTTACCTGTTGCTAAAGGAGAGGAAGTAATGGTAGTTATTGGCCAGAATGCCAAACGAATAAGAGGCCTGTTGGGCAACGCTATTGGAAAACAAGCGAGAATTGTGCCTCATCTTCGCTTTTTCTTAGATAATACAGAAGAAGACGGATCAAAAATGGATACCATCCTTGATAAATTAAACATTCCTAAAGAGGACAAAACAAAAGGTTGAAATTCGCTATTACCATAGCGAGAAAATATTTTTGGTCGAAAGACAAAAAGAATTTTATTAATATTATTTCCATCATTTCTATGTTTGTAGTTGGGTTTTCGACCATGGCATTAATAATTGTGCTTTCGGTTTTTAATGGCCTCGAAGACTTACTCAGAGATTTATATGGATCGTTTGATCCTGAAATTAAAATTGAATCATATAAAGGAAAATCCTTCGAATTAAACCAAGATTTAATTCAGAAAATTAATGATATTCCTGGAGTTGACCAAGTGGTTTTTGTGATTGAAGACCAAGCGTACGTAAAGTATAATAAGTCTGAAATGGTGGCTGTTATTAAAGGAGTAAGTGCAAATTACCCAAGAGTAAACAGGCTTAAAAGCAAAATTGTAGAGGGGGAGCTAAACTTTTGGAATGGCAATATTCCAATGGCAGTTGTAGGGCAAGGTATTCAATTTAGTTTGGGAGTTTCCACAGCCGATGAGTATAGCACATTACAAGTATATTATCCTAAAAATTTACGGAGTAAAAGCTTGAACATGAGCAACGCCATGACCAAAATGAATTTGCAAGTAGCTGGGGTTTTTGCCATAGAGCGCCAATTTGATGAGAAGTATATTATTGTGCCAATCACGTTTGCTTCAGAGCTGTTTAGGTATCAAAACAGAGTAACATCTTTAGAGGTTAGCGTAGCAAAAGGGAGTGACATATTGGCCGTACAAGATAATTTAAAAGCCTATTTAGGCAGCGATTTTAAAGTGGAAAATGCGGATGAGCAACACGATATTATTTTACGAACAGTTAAAATAGAAAAGCTATTTGTATTTGTAACCTTCATTTTTATTATCGGAGTAAGCTCTATCAATATCTTTTTTGCACTTTCTATGTTGGCCATAGATAAAAAGAAGGATATAGGCATGCTTTTTTCTATGGGGGCAACCGCAAAGCAAGTACGTGCGATATTCTTAGCCGAGGGAGCTATTATTTCCTTATCGGGGGCAGCTGTTGGTTTACTACTTGGGTTCATTATTGTTATTCTGCAGCAAGAGGTTGGCCTTTATAGAATGGGCTTAAAGACTTCGGTAATTGATTATTATCCTGTAAAACTACAAGTGCAAGATTTTTTATTTACAGCCGGTAGTATCATCTTAATTACTTTTGTGGTATCTATTAGGCCTGCAATAATGGCTTCAAAATTTTCTCAGATTATTCGCTCATAAATTAGATTTAAAATCTGCCAAAATTAATCCTATGTGGCTAATTAAAAGGGCTCTAATATCGGTTGATTTGCCAACCTTATAGGCTTTAGTTCCTTGCCATATAAGTTTGTCATTATTATCATATAAATCAATCATAAATACACCTTCTTTACGCTCAACAACATAATTATTATTCATCTGATTGTTATAATTAGATGAATAATTTCTGGGATAACCTACCCCATTTGGGGCCGATGGATCGTAGCCATTGGAGTTTTGATTTTTATACGTTTTATCAGTCATAATTTTATACGAAACATACATTTCTGATGGAGAAGTATGAGTATATCCTTTATTTAATAACTGGCTGGTAATTACATTTTCTATTAAACTATCCAATTTAGCTTTTTGCTCAATTAAGTTCTGCCTATCACGGGCATAAAACGAAAATGTAGTGTAGTTAATATTGCTTTCGTCCATCACATAAAAACTTAGTGTTTTAGGCGCACAAGCACTTATAAAAAGAATAGTTAAAATGTAAATTATACTCCTCATAATTCATCAAATTTAAAATCGGCACCCCTGCCAAAAGCAATAAGTTCGCTTAAGTATTGCTCTTCAAGTGTATCAATCATTTTTATTTTAAAGTCGTTATTATCAAATATTTCTAACACTTCAAACCTCCACTCTTCGCCATAATTGGTGAGAGTGTAACGTTTTCCCGTTCTCATAATATTAAAAGCTGCATTCATGTTTTGTCTCTATTCGCAGGCGAAAGCCCGTGTAATTTAATTCTCTTATGGCTCTGCCACGGAGCAGTTTATTTACCCGCCTCAAATCTAAAGGTTCGTAATAAAAAAACTACATTTGCAGTTTATTATAAATAAGTATTATGTCATTAAATATATCGGGCTCTATATTAGAAATTTCAGAGGTTCAACAAATCAAAGAAACCTTTAAGAAAAGGGAATTTGTACTTGAAGTAACCGAAAACCCACAGTACCCAGAGTTTATTAAGTTTGAATTAATTCAAGATAAGTGTGCCATTTTAGATGCACATAAAGTTGGAGATAAAATAAACGTTCAGTTTAATCTCAAAGGTAGAAAATGGACTGATAGAGAAGGAAAAGTTGTTTATTTTAATTCTTTACAGGCGTGGAAAATTGGGATAGAAGGAAGCCAACCGCAAGCACCTGCATCATCCTCTGCTCCAACAGCAGCTCCGTTAGATGGCATATCCGAACCTTCTTGGTCCAATGAAGAAGAAGCTGGAGATCTCCCATTTTAAAAAAGCACTACGTGTTTTAGGTGTTTTTACCTATTTATGATTTTATTTCAATAAAGTACCTTTAACTTCTTAATTGCTAAAACAACTAACAAACCAAGAATGGCAGACTCCCTTTATATTGTAGAAGATGACGAAATTTATGCTCAGTTTTTAAAAGCTAATTTTAAAAATGAGTATGAGGTTCATACTTTTATTACAGCAGAGGAATGTTTAGAGGCTATTGAAGGTGTTACACCAAACGTAATGGTGCTTGATTATAATTTGCCAGGTATGAGCGGCATTGAGTTATACGATAAACTTAAACCCTTATACACCAAAGCTAAATTTATTATGCTTAGCTCTATTGATGACGGAGCACAAGTGCTAGAGTTTATTAAAAAAGGAGTAAACGATTACGTTGTAAAGGATGACAATGTAATTGCTTCATTACAAAGCGTAATTAAAGGAGAAGACAAATTTTCGCTCAGCTAACTAGTTTTTGGCAATTCTAACTTAAACGTAACTTCACTTTCTTTTTGAGAAAAGGTAATATTACCAGATAAGGCATGTGCATATTGTTGTGCAATAAATAATCCGTTACCCAAGGCGCTTTCGCCATGTGTTGGCCTCGTAGATAAGGGCGAACTTCGTTTAAATAAACTAGATACTTCTTCTTCTGGAATGGGGCCACTTTTAGAGGTGATATTAAGTTGTATTAACTTATTTTTTTCCGTAAGCTTCACATCAATAGTACTTTCTTTTGCAGAAAATTTTACGGCATTTGAAATTAAATTATCAAGCACTTTTTCTAAAATTCTCTTATCTAACCGTGTAGTCACATTCGTGGTTTCGGTATTAAAAACAAGGTTTTTTGCGTTAGACTGCTTTTCGTAACTCTTAAAAATATCGTTAAGAATATACTCCAAAGGCAGATCTTCTAGGCTAAGTTCTATGCTGCCGTTTTCTATGGCCCTTAAGTCCATTAAGTTACGAACCACAGTAAGGCCTTCTTTAATTACCCACTCCATTCGATTTAAGTAATCGAGTTGTTCTTCGTTTAAATCTTCCGATACAAGTTGAAGCAAGTTGCTTAATGCGTATAATTTATTAAATGGTGATTTAACATCGTGCGAAACCAGCTTTAATAGTTGCGTTTTTTCTATTTCTAATTCAACTATACGCTGTTTTAGAGATGATATGTTATCTGTTTCTGCCATTCTAATATGCAACTATAATAGAATATTTTAATTAAGTCTCAAAATATATAGAGGTTTAATTGCCTGTTTTATGCGCTTGTTCTTGTTAAATTTAATATCTTAGGACTATAAGATAATAGCAAACAATAATTAATGGAAAAGAATAATTATTATGAAGCATTATTATACCTACTGCGTGTAATAGTGTATGCCGATGGAGTGTTTGATGAAGATGAATCAAATGCCATTAAAGAAATTTGTACCATTGAAAACATACCAGAATCTTATTATAAAGATTTTTGTAATCGTGTAAACGGTTTGTCTGAAAAAGACATGTATGTAAATGGTATTGATTGTGTTAAAGACTGCTCTAGGGATGAGCAAGTGAAGGTTTACGTTTGGCTGTACAAGATGGCTGAAGTAGATGGCACTGTTCACGTAAAAGAAGTTCGATTTCTACTATACTCTTTTAGGCAAGCGGATATTGAGTTTGAGGATGTGGAAGCTGCTGCCCTAAAAACCCCCAAACTAAAAAGGGAGTAAATTATTTACATTTAAGTTTTACACTTTAGAAGCAAATGTTGTTTAGGTTTTATTTAAGGCTTAAATTTATTGAATCTTACTGTTGGCTGACTACTAATATAATCTAATGTCTAAAAAAATATTTATTGTTGAAGACGACTCGGAATACGCTGAATTTATAAAGGCGAAACTTCGTAGAACGTATAAAATATATGCATTTGCAAATGCAGAAGATTGCCTAGTTTCTTTAAAATCTATTACACCCGATGTACTGGTGTTAGATTATTACCTTCCTGGTATGAATGGCATAGATCTTTATGAAAAAGTGAAGGATAAATTACCAAAATCAACCAAGGTGGTTATTCTAAGTTCGGTGGATGACGGCAAACTAGTGTTAGACTTTATAAAAAAAGGGATTAGGGATTATGTTGTTAAAGATGATAATGTTATAGCCTCTTTAACCGCCATTATTGAAGGAGAAGAAGATAAATACCTTGATTCTTTATTTGACTAATTTTTAAGCAACCTGTGTTAGATATTGATGATGAATAAGAAAAAACGAGGGAGCCTTGTAATTATCATTTTTGCGGCTTTAGCTCCTTTTTATTTACTTAATTGTACCCCTCAAAAGGCAGAAACTCTATTATCTTGTAGTTGCCCTCCGGGGTTTGAACTAACAGAAAATAATACCTGTATTTCAAGGAACCTTTACCAGCAATACAGCTCTTTACAAAATTCAGGGGTAGGTGGTTTAAAAACGGCATTACCCATGCCTCGTGATGGGTTTTCCCCTCAACAAATAGACTTAGGGCGACTGTTATTTTTTGATCCAGTCTTATCTAAGGATAGCACGATATCTTGTGCAAGTTGCCATGATCCTTATAAAGGGTTTGCCGATGGAATGGCAGTGACTATTGGCGTTGGTGGTGCATTACAAACCCGTTCAGCTCCAACTCTTTGGAATGTGGCCTACTTAAATTCTTTCTTTTGGGATGGGCGTTCTCATTCATTAGAAGATCAAATGCAAGGACCCTTATACTCACCCATCGAAATGGCTACAACGCCCTCTCAACTACTTGGTGTGATAAATGCAAATAAGACCTATAAAAAAATGTTTTCGGAGGCATTTCCTAAACAGGTAAATGATTCTATTTCTCTAAATCAAATCTATTCTTCAATTGCAGCTTTTGAGTCATCGCTTATTTCACTTAATAGTAGATACGATCAATACGCCCACGGCTATGCGGAAGCACTTACAGAGCCAGAAATTGAAGGCTTAAATATTTTTCGATCATTTGTGGCAAGGTGTGCCGAATGCCATACACCTCCACTATTTACTAATCAGCAAATAGCCGTAATTGGTGTGCCAGAATTAGAAGGAATTCCATTAGACCGAGGGGCAGAAATACCAAATAATGATTCTACCATGCGTGGTGGATTTAAAGTGCCTTCGCTGAGAAATATTGCCAAAACAGCTCCTTACATGCACTCCGGAAGTAAAGAAACCTTGAGAGATGCCGCTGAATTTTACAATTTAGGCCGTGGCCATGCAGTGCCCAAAGGTGAAAAGCTCTACCTTCATTGGCATATTTGGGAGCCCAATTTAACGGAGGACGAGCTCGATAGGTTGGTTGATTTTATGGAAACGCTAACCGATGAATCTTTTATTCCTGTTATACCTAAAGATGTTCCTTCTGGGCTACCAGTAAGTACGTTTAGCCCAAATAATGAGGTTTCGTATAATAAAGAGCATTTAGAAAACGCAGTTTTAGGTAATTAAAGAAAGATTTAGGTATTTTGGATATTATATTTTGACTTAATTGATAATTCTATGATGTTTTCTAATAAGTGGTTTCGCCTGTTTTTTTCTATCGCTCTTTTTGCAGGAGGATTAATGATTGGTAAATCTTATTTTGCAAAAACTGCTACCTACGTGCCTATGCCTGTTGCTACTGGGCATTTTGAAGGAAATTCTAGCTCAGACTCAACGGGTTCTGTTGATGCTACTTCCTTTACTGGACAAATTATTGAAGTAAAAGATGGAGAATCTATTATTGAGGCTGTGGCTCTAGCAAAACCCGGTGATTTAATTCGTGTTTATCCCGGCAAGTATAAAGAAACCGTTTACATCGATAAAGATAATATTAGCTTTCAAGGAGTGATAATTGAAGGAAATTGGCCAACATTAGATGGGGAAAAAGAGTTGAATGATGCCTTTCTTTACTCGGGTAATGGAATTAGAATTGAGAATTTTAAAATCATTAATTATAAAGGCAATGGCATAATGGGCCAAGCAGGTAACAACTTTATAATCCGTAATAATTGGGTGGTAGATGCAGGTGTTTATGGCATCTTTCCAGAGTTTGGTAAAAATGGGTTAATCGAGCATAACGTACTTTCAGGCATTGAAGATGCTGCTATTTATGTAGGTATGTGCGATAATATTGATGTACGACATAATGAAGTGTATGATAATGTGGCTGGTATCGAAATTGAAAATAGCCGACATTGCCTAGTAGAAAATAATTATGTGCATAATAATACCGGTGGGATATTAGCATTTATTACGCCAGGTCTGCCAATAAAAACAGCCTTTGATATCATTATAAGAAACAATTTTGTGGTTGATAATAACCACCCAAATTTTGGTGCACCAGGTTCCATTGTTTCAGGTATTCCGCCTGGTACGGGCATAATTGTGATGGCGGCCGATGATGTTACAATTGAGAATAATATTATTACCGGAAATGATAATACAGCAATTGGGATCACAGATTTTAGCTTGGGTGCCAATCTTTCTAACGATCCAGATTCTGACCCTAATTCAGATAGAATCGTAATTTTAGATAATTACATAGAAAACAACGGGAATAAGCCTACAGGAGATGTAAAGCTATTAATGAAAGCCTCAATGCTTGACCATGCGCCAGATATTGTTGCAGTTGGAGGCGGTACTGGTAGCTGTATTAGAGATAGGGAGCGATATAATACGTTTGGCTTAGGCGATTGGGGACAATGCGTTACAACCGACACCAAAGAGGTGGTAACTATGATGTTGGATAAACCTGTGGCGCCAAGAGCTATTACAATGGAAGAAAAAGGTAATCTGACTTTTTACGGAGTATGTGCAGGCTGCCATGCCTACGATGTACGAATGATTGGACCTCCAATAAATGCAATACAAGCCATTTATCATAACAACCCACAAGGTATGGCCGATTTTATTGCAGCTCCAACACATAGAAGAGAAGACTACCCAGAAATGCCTCCTCAAAACTACCTATCTCCAGAAACAAGATTGGCTGTGTCAGAGTATATTTTAGCGTTGAAACAGAAAAAGAAGAAATAATATCGATTAAATTCAAATAATAAAGCAACCCGCTTAATCTTCCGATTATCGAAGGTTGCTTTTTTTAGTCTCCTCTGGCGCAAGTTTAGTGTATCTCGTGACCTTGGCCAGGCACCAAGAAGTTGGACAAGTTTCAAACAATCAACTTTCCAAATCGTTTATTAAACCCCTCAATTCCTTGGAGGCCACCTGTGTGAATAGCCAATACTTTGCTATTCTCTTTAAACTTTCTATTGGCAGCCATATCCATTATGCCGTACATCATTTTGCCCGTATAAATAGGGTCTAAAGGAATGCCGTTTTCAATCTTAAAATTATTAATAAAAGCAATGAGCTCTCGTGTATGTTTGGCATAACCGCCAAAATGGTAATTGTTAGAAATATGCCAGTTAGTTAAGTAATTTTTCTTAATTAACGGAAGCCAATTTTTGACTTCTGTTGTTAAAAAATTTCCTTTTAAGGAGGATATGCCTATGACCTCCGCGTTATCATTTGCTTTACTAATTAGGCCTGTTAATGTGCCTCCTGTGCCAACTGCACTTATTATATAATCATAAGAACTTACTAAGTTTTCTGTTAAAATTTCTTCGGCTCCGCGAATAGCAACTTGGTTGGTGCCGCCTTCAGGAACTAGATAAAATTGCCCAAATTTTTCTTCTAACCCCTTAATGAACCCAGGTTCATTTTTTGTCTTATAAAGTTCTCGCGTTACATAATGTATTTCCATACCCATAAAAGAAGCTAATCTTAATGTAGGGTTAAGAGGCTGAGTTTCTTCCCCTCGTATTATACCTATCGACTTAAAGCCAGCCTCTTTTGCTGCCACAGCAGTTGCATGTATATGATTCGAAAATGCACCTCCAAAGGTGAGTAGTGTAGTCTGTCCCTCTTCTTTGGCCTTTAATAAATTATACTTGAGCTTATACCATTTATTGCCTGATACATATTCATGTACCTTATCAATGCGAAGCATATCAACCGTTATATTATTAGGATTTACCTCTAATTTAATGGGGTCTATTGTTGGGTTTTGATGTTGATTGAGCACGTAAGCAAATTTAATCGCAAAGACGCAGAGGCGCAAAGAAAACAAATCATAACGAAGAAAAAATAATCAAAACTTAGATAATTACCGCAGAGAAAAGAAAACTTTGCGTCCTTGCACCTCTGATGTTTAATTGTTTTGATTCAAAAATCATTAACAAATCTCTTAAATCCATTTTTTAGCAACGGCACATTAAAATTTATCAGAAACCCTAACTTTTTATTAGCAAGCTTTAAATAGGAAATAATTTGAGCGTGATGCACCATTAAAACAACTTCCACTGCTTTAATCTCTATAATTATTTCATCTTCAACTAGAAGATCTAAGCGAAATTCTTTGGCTAATTCTTCTCCTCGGTAGAATAGTGGCAGCCGAACTTGAGTTTTCACGTTAACGCCTCTCAATTGCAGCTCTCGTTCTAAACACGCCTCATAAACCGACTCGAGTAAGCCTGGCCCCATTGATCTATGTACACGGATTGAGGCATTTAATATTTCTCTCGATATTTTGTTATATTCTATTTCAGTCATTTCCTGTCAAGTTACTAGAAGAAAAGTTGTGTTGCAAGATTCGTTTTAGCTGCTAGCCAATAGAGTAATTTTTCTCTGCGTCCTTGTGCCTCTGCGGTAAATTTTATAAACTTTGCGTCTTTGCGGTAAAACATAAAATCTATCTTTGCACTATATGTCAGAAAACCAATCATATGAATCGGGCGAGCTTTATGAGCATCACCGAATTATTGCCGACCCAAACCAGAGCTTATTACGTGTAGATAAGTTTTTAATGGATAAACTGCCCAATGCAACTAGGAACAAAGTACAAGCAGGTATTAAGGAAGGTCATGTGTTGGTAAATGGCAATTCTGTAAAGCAAAATCATAAGATACACCCCGGAGATGTAATTACGGTGGAATTGCCAGAGCCTCCAAGAGATACCGAGGTAGTACCTGAAGACATTCCTTTAAATATTGTATTCGAAGATGACTATTTATTGGTTGTGAATAAACCTGCAGGAATGGTGGTTCATCCTGCTTATAATAACTGGTCGGGCACTTTGGTAAATGCTTTGGTTTGGCATTTTAATCATTTGCCAGAAATGAAAGGCAATGAAGGCCGGCCTGGATTGGTGCATAGAATTGATAAAGACACCTCTGGCTTATTGGTAATTGCCAAAACCGAAAAGGCTATGAGTGGCTTGGCAAAACAATTTTTCGACCATAGTATAGAACGTACCTATTATGCTGTTGTTTGGGGCGAACCTAAAGCAGAGGCTGGAACAATTGATGTGAATTTGGGCCGCAGTCTCAAGGATAGACGAATTACAGCCCCCTTTCCTGAGGGTGATTTTGGACGAACAGCCATTACGCATTATAAGGTGCTTCAAAATTTACGCTATGTTTCTTTAGTACAATGCAATTTAGAAACTGGAAGAACGCATCAAATTAGGGCACATTTAAAATACCTTGGGCACCCATTATTCAACGATGCCACCTACGGAGGAGATCGAATTGTAAAAGGAACGCAGTTTACCAAGTATAAAGCCTTTATTCATAATTGCTTTAAAGTAATGACTAGGCAGGCGCTTCACGCAAAATCATTGGGTTTTATACACCCAATTACCAAAGAGCAAATGCAATTTGATTCAGAGTTGCCTGAAGATTTTATCCAATTATTGGAGAAGTGGGAGAGTTATGTGCAACACCACTAATAACCAGGTCCTGATTAATTCTATTGGTATCGGCTTGTTCTAATTAAAACAAATCTTAGATTTGAAATTAATGCGAACTAGAATTAAACATTTTTTATTAATAGGCGCGGTGCTAAGTGGAGTTAGTAGCCGAATTCTGGCGCAAACCTCTATACAAGAACTACCAACCAACTTGGTTGCTGAGCTGTCCAATTTTGAGACCAAGATTAACCAATCAATTTTAGCATTAAGAAGAGCAGAAGCTAAACTAGAAGATTCTACAACAGCTAAGCAGTTAGAGGAAATTGGCTATTTGGCTATTGCTCAATCAGGTTTTTCGGTTACTAAAAAAGACATTCAACAACGTACAGGTTATTGGATGCTATCTTACCCAATAGCAATAAAATATGGTTTACGAATTAATTCCATTATTGATGAACGTAAAAATTTGGCAAAATCAACCCAAGCAGCCTACCAATATTGGCAAGAGCTAAACCATATTTACAAGAATAAAGACAAGGCTGATTTGGTGTTTATAGAAAGCGCCATTGCAGTTGCCAAGTACGAGTCAGACTCTTCTACTAATGTAGATAGGTTTGAAAGTCTGAGTGCCAAATCAGAAAAGCTCGCTCAAATAAAAATGATCTATCAAGAATCCTCCATCAAACCCATTGGACCTGAAGCCCCAATGGTGTGGGTTTCGTCATCGAAACCATTATCATTCAAAGCTATTCATCACTTTACCCAAATTCCAACAGCAGAATTAGCCTTTTTAAATCCACAGTGGGTAGGTAATGAATATGACCCGCAATTGGGAAGATTAAAACTCCCTCTTCAATACAAAGAAAGCTTTGAAAAGCAGATGGTTGAGATAGAGCAAAAAACCAGGGATGAAGAAGTGCTAAAAGTAGCAGCATCCACAAAACGAATAAAACAACTCAAAGGAAATATCCCCGACTTAAATACCCATAAACCCATTCGATATAAAGTAAAATCTGGTGATAATTTGGGAAGAATTGCTCAACGACATCACGTAAAAATATCAAGTATTAGAGAATGGAACGAACTTAAAAGTGATCGTATTTATGCAGGCCAACGACTTACTATTTATGTGCGTAACAACCAAAAAATAGAAGTAGCGAAGAAAGCTCCTAAAAAGGAGAAAAAAACGGGGGATAAAACAGGCAACTTTAAAAATTACACAGTACAAACGGGGGATACTTTGTGGGGTATTTCTCAATTATTTAATAATGTAAGTGCCGATATGATTATGGAAGACAATGGCATTGATGCGAACATTGCTCCAGGCCAAGTACTTAAAATTAGGGAGTTAGAATGAGTCAACGGAGCCCCTTACAATCCTTGCTATTTTTAATGCTTGTTGGTTTACTGGCATTAATTGTAATGTGGATTTTCCCTAAAAAAGGCATAGCCCTCTCCGATTCCATTACGTTAGAATACGAAACACTAGATGAGTTTTTTGGGTCTTCTGATACTGCTCAAATTGTATCAGTAGAAGACTCTCTTTTTAGTGTTGTGGGCATAGATACCGTTGCTTTGCGAGATAGTCTCGACCGAATTGCCAAAATTAGATGGGAACTAGTTTCCGGCATTCAGCATCCTGACTCTTCTAAAAATAGCCTTAAAAAATTCTACGAATCATTGATAAGGTTAAAGTCCAAGGGAGGCAAAGTGCGGGTAATGCATTATGGGGATTCGCAAATTGAAACCGATCGAATGACGCGTTACATCCGCAACGAATTGCAAAAAGAGTATGGCGGAACTGGGCCAGGGTTTGAACCTGCTTTTCAGGTGCTTCGCACTAGTGCCATACGGCAAGATCAATCAGATAATTGGCTTCGATACACAGCTAATGGCAAAAAAGATAGTACTATTCAACATAGAAATTATGGCCTGTTGGCGAGCTTTTCAAGGTATTGTCCTCCCGTAGATTCTGTTGAAAATACAGATACACTTTCTGCTTGGTTAGAAATTAAACCTGCTAGCTATGGGTTTTATAGAGTGAGAAAGTTCTCTCAAATGAGTATGTTGTTGGGGGGAAATACTAAACCTGTAGCCATCAGAATATCGGTAGATAGTACGGTGGTTTTTAGCGACAGCCTTAAGGCCAATACCTATAATCGAAAAATTAAGATAAAATTTCCCCCGACACCAGGGAAAATCAAAATAGAATTTAAGGGACTAGATAGCCCCAATATTTATGCTTTGTCGTTAGAAAGTAGTAATGGTGTTATTGTAGATAACATTCCGCTACGTGGAGCCTCAGGCACTTTATTTAGGCGAATAAGTAGTACACAGTTAGAAAAGCAATATGCTGCAGAACCCATTCGGTTAGTAATTTTACAATTTGGAGGAAATTCCGTTCCTTATATTGATACCGAACTACGGGCTAAAAAATTTGGTAATTATTTTAAATCTAACATTAGGTATTTGCAGGCAATTTTGCCTAAGGCATCGTTTTTGGTGATTGGCCCAACAGATATGGCCACTAAAATTAAAGGCGAGTTTGTAACCTACCCAATGTTAGAAACCATTAGAGATGCTGTGCAAAAAGCAGCATTTGCCCAAGGAGTTGCCTATTTTGATATGTATGAAGTAATGGGTGGCGAAAACTCTATGAAAGATTGGGTAACGGCTGATCCCATTTTAGCAGCTCCAGATTATGTGCATTTTACGACCAAAGGAGCTAATAAAATGAGTAAACTATTTTACGATGCATTAATCAAAGATTTTGATAAATACAGTACGCCAGCAGATACCTTGCTAACAGATTCTCTAGTCAATGAAAATTAAATCTCTTCTTATTTTTTTAAGTTTGCTGGCCTGCACTGTTTTTGTAAATGCACAAGAAAAGGCTAACCCAAAAGACTATCCCTTTTTAGCACTCGATAAAAACAAGCTTGATTTTTATGGAGACACCACTCAGTTTAATTCCATTTTCCAAAAACTAGATAGCTTGGTCTTTTTAGGAAAAGGAAATTTATCAATTCTTCATATCGGTGGCTCCCACGTGCAAGGCGGCACATTGCAACGAACCATGCGATCTAAGTTTGATAACCTAATGCCCGGAATGGCGGGGGAGAGAGGCTTTTTCTTTCCTTATAGGTTAGCTCATTCTAATATGCCCTCTGATTATCATTTGGAATATACTGGCACTTGGACGGGCTGTAGAAATGCAAAGAAAGCAAATGGTTGTACCTGGGGAATGTCGGGCTATAATGCCAAAACCACCGACAGTACAGCTCATATCAAATTGTATATGAGTGATTTGCAAGAGCAAAACTATCGTTTTAATCGTGTGCGAATATTTTATCAGATGGATAGAGATTCATATGAGGTACAATTGGACTCTATTTATGGAGAAGTTTCTGCCTCCATTGATTCCATTGGTCAGTTTGTTGAATATCAGTTTGATAAAAGCTATGATACGTTATCATTCTTTCTACAAAAAACAGATTCATTCCAAACCCATTTTACTTTAAAAGGAATCCAATATTTAACCGGGGAGCCTGGCATAACCTACCATAGCATCGGGGTTAATGGAGCAAGCGTCCCTGCTTATTTGCGGTCGGTAGATTTTGCTAAGGAGGTTAAATACCTAGCACCCGACTTGGTTATTTTTGGAATTGGCATTAACGATGCCAACGGGCCAACAAGTAGATTTAGCCAAACAAGTTTTGAAAACCACTACCGAGATTTAATCAACTGGTTTAAGGCAGCCAACCCAAACGTTAACTTTGTATTTTTAACCAATAATGATAGTTATTATCGAAGACGATACCCCAATCAAAATGTGTTTAGGGTTGTTAAGGCCATGCAGAACTTAGCCAAAGAAAATAATGCAGCTGTGTGGGATTTATTCGAAATTATGGGAGGGATTGGCAGTGTAAAGCTGTGGGAAAAGACAGGTTTAGCTAAATCGGATAAAGTGCATTTTACAAACAAAGGGTATCAATTGCAGTCCGATTTGTTTTTCGAAGCCTTCCAAAATGCCTATGGGGATTATATTAAAGCAATCACAAACCGAGGATCGAATTGATAGAGCAATTGCAACACATATTGCTGTATGACCCTCAAAAGCCATTGATTTTTACAGGGCTTTATTTTTGGATATTTTTCGCTACCGTGTTGGTTGGCTATTCTATTATTTATAAAGAAAGAGCCGTTAGAAACGCCTATTTATTTGCCGTAAGCTTATTTTTCTATTATAAAACCAGTGGCTTTTTTGTTTCCATCCTGCTCGTTTCTACCCTCACCGATTTTATAATTGGCAAGCGGATATATGCGAGCAAACTAGCACTTAATAAAAAGCTATGGTTGTCGTTGAGCGTATTTATCAACCTATTTATATTGGTATATTTTAAATATGCCTACTTCTTTACCGATGCCTTTAATAGTTTATTAGGCACAGATTATTTACCTATCAATCATTTTGCGTATTGGAGTAACTCCTTTTTTGGCACTCACTTTAGGTTCGATAAAATACTACTTCCTGTCGGGGTTTCGTTCTTTACGTTCCAAACCATAAGCTATTCGGTAGATGTGTTTAGAGGCCAAGTAAAACCAGTAAGAAACATCTTAGATTTTGGTTTCTTTGTATCGTTCTTTCCGCAATTGGTGGCGGGCCCTATTGTGCGAGCTGCAGATTTTGTGCCCCAATTATATAAATCATACTCGCTTACTAAAGCTCAGTTTGGTTTGGCCCTATTTATGATTTTAAATGGGCTTATAAAAAAGCTGTTCTTGGCAGATTACATAGCTGCTAATTTTATTGACCGTGTATTTGCTAATCCATTAACCTACACAGGTTTTGAAAACCTGATGGCATTATATGGCTATTCACTACAGGTATATGCCGATTTTTCGGGTTATACCGATATTGCCATTGGCTTGGCATTGTTGATGGGTTTTACCTTGCCCAAAAATTTTAACTCTCCTTATAAAGCCGCCAGCACCGGTGAGTTTTGGAAACGTTGGCATATTTCACTTTCAAGCTGGCTAAAAGATTACCTCTACATACCTATGGGGGGCAATAGATCTGGTTCGGTGTTTAGTTACATAAGCCTGTTTGTAATTGTGTTTTTTATCTCTGTTTTATCGGCCAACATTTGGGTGCCTGTTGCGATAGGAGCAGGAATGATTGCCGTTTATTTTATTGGCAAAGTTCTACCCGATTTTAGGGAATGGGTAAGCACTAACCTCAACTTAATGATGACGATGCTCTTGGGTGGTTTATGGCATGGAGCCAGTTGGAACTTTGTTGTTTGGGGAGCCCTTAATGGACTCGGAATTGTAGTGTTTAAATTATGGAATAAAGTGTCTCCTTGGTCGGATAAAGACAAATGGTATAACCGATTTATTGGCATCCTAATCACCTTTAACTTTATCACTTTTACCAGAATATGGTTCCGTTCATCTGATTTTGAAGTAGCAAGCCAAGTGTTAAGCCAGATAACAACTAATCTATCGTTTGGTGTTACTTGGGATGTGTTGGTTGGCTACCAATGGGTGTTTATTACCATGTTTATTGGCTTCTTTATTCATTGGCTCCCAACAACATGGAAGGATGGATATAAAAACGCATTCATCAATTTACCATATATGGTGCAAGTGGTGGCTACGTTTATTATTTCGTTTTTCTTATTTCAGGTGCTCTCATCTGATATGCAACCGTTTATTTACTTTGCGTTTTAGTCTATTTGTCGGCCTTGCTACAAACTAGTTGCAGAAATAATACGTTATTGCATCAATAACTGTTTATAAATGAAAACAATTATGACATTTTCAATCTTACTCACTAGCCTTTTAATGATGATGTGCTCAACTCCTGAGCAAAATCAGCAGGATGAAATAAAAAAAGAAGCACATGCCTTGAGTCAAGCGCAGCTTGATAAACTAAGCACGGCCTATTTTGCTAGTGGCTGCTTTTGGTGTGTAGAAGCCATTTTTGAAAGTGTAAAAGGAGTAGAAGAAGCAGTTTCTGGTTATGCAGGAGGCAAGGAACAGAATCCAACCTACCAACAAGTAGGTGCTGGAAAAACAGGGCACACCGAAACTGTAAAGGTGTATTATGACCCCAATGTGGTATCATACTTAACCTTGGTAAAAGTTTACTACGGATCACACGATCCAACTACCGTTAATGGGCAACACCCCGATTATGGAAGCCAATACCGTTCTGTAATCTTTTATCAAAATGAAGAGGAAAAGATTACAGCAGAAAGTTATAAGGCTGGCATTGAGGGCTCAGACCACTACGATAAACCAATTGCTACTGAAATTGTTCCTTTTGTAAAATTTTGGGAAGCAGAAGGCTATCACCAAAATTACGAAAAGCTAAATCCTAATAACCCTTATGTTTTAGGAGTATCGGTGCCTCGACTTAAAAAGTTTCAGGCTAAATATCCCGAGTTGTTAAAGGAAAAGCATTAGCAAT
>CAZDQR010000011.1:0-22237 GCA_964507315.1 uncultured Roseivirgaceae bacterium | reverse complement strand
AGAATATTGAACACTCTAAATTAGTATGTGCCTAAATGACTATCTCTATAATATTATAAGTAACCTTACCATATCTTTCTGTTTATTAATTAGGTAAATGTACAAATAATATAGATGGCAAATGGCCTCAAAGTTGACAACTAAAATTGCTTTTTACTTAAAATTTATTTACCTTTTATGACCAATAAAACAACCCAATTATGACTAACTACACTATTAGAATCCATAATATACTTTGTTATTTACCAGATGAAAGCACCGATGAGGTGTATCTAATGTGCAATGGCAAAAAAATATGGCCCAAAGATGCAAAATACACTTCTATGAATGAAGGAGATTCCTCTGTGGTAAAAGTGGAAACTTCAATATTAAAAGGAGCTTCCATTAAAGTTGAAATATGGGAATATGACGACCTTTCTCCAGACGATTACCTGGGGAATTTTATTCTAGAGGCCGATAAAATTGGAGGCCCATACACATCTGATATGATGAAAGAAGACAAAGGCAAATCTAAATATGCCCTAAGTTGGGAAATACAGTAAAAGGCTAAAGCATATTTAACTACTTTTTAGCACCCAAATTTTGGCAAACTTACTTACGGAGCTACTTTGGCAATCTGCAATACCTAACTTTAGCCATGAAATTACCTATCGCCTTCCAACTTAAGGTATAAATATTTGAGCTTAATACAGGGATGGTAGTGACGTTTATTTTTTATAAACGACACCTGCCTTCATTACAAATACTACGTTTTCTGTGGTATGAATATCATCCAACGGGTTTTTATCTGTAGCAACCAAATCAGCTATTTTACCAACTTCAATAGAGCCCAATTTATCGTCAACTCGTAATAAAGTGGCAGCACCCATTGTGGCTGATTGTATGGCTTCCATCGGCTTCATACCTGCTTCTACCATAAAGCCAAACTCTTTAGCATTTTCGCCATGCGGAAAAACACCTGCATCGGTACCAAAAGCAATCTTAACGCCAGCCTTATAAGCTTTTGAAAACGTATCTTGACTCTTAGGCCCAATTTCTCTTGCTTTAGGTCGAATAATCTCAGGGAAGAAACCTTCTACTTCGGCCTTTGCAGCAACGAATTTGCCAGCACTAATAGTGGGCACTAAATAAGTTCCATGTTTCTTCATCAACTCACGTACTTCATCAGTCATTAGCGTCCCGTGTTCAATGGAGTTAATACCAGCCTCCACTGCACGTTTCATTCCTTCGGCTCCGTGGGCATGGGCTGCAGTTACAAATCCATAGTCGTTAGCTGCTTCTACAATTCCTCGTAGTTCCTCCATAGTAAATTGTGGGCCTTGTCCATCTTTAGCTACACTAAGCACACCACCTGTGGCCGTTATTTTAATAACATCCGCTCCATCTTTATACCGTTGACGAACCGCTTTTTTTGCTTCATCATAACTATTAATAACTCCCGCCTTCGGACCAGGATCACCCATTAGCAAATGTTTCATGCCGTTGGTTGGATCGCCATGGCCACCTGTAGTAGCAATTGTTTTCCCTCCGGAATAAATTCGAGGCCCTACAATAATTCCCTTATTCACAGCATTTCGCAAAGCCGTATTCACCCCCGAACCACCAAGGTCGCGAACAGTAGTAAAACCAGCCATTAATGTACGTTTGGCATATACAGTCGATTGAAAAGCCACATCAGCCTCATTATTAGTAAAACGAGCAATATATCTACTTGGGTTAAACTCTCCTTCAAGATGAACGTGCATATCGAACCAACCTGGCATTACGGTTTTGTCTTTTAAGTCAATGTAAGTGTCCTTCTTATTCATTTTGGCATAGCCCTTTTGAATCTCAATAATTTTATCGCCTTCAATTACGATGGTTACTTCTTTTTGAACTTTATCCGATTTCCCATCGAGAAGAGTTCCACAATACACAAAGGTTTTTATTTGTGCTTGCGCAGAGAAAAGGATGATTATTAGAAAGAGAGTTGATAATATTCGTTTCATTATGATAGGGTTTAGCTTTAAAGATGATGAAAAATGTTTGGAACTACAAGGTGGAAGTCACTCTGAAAGGTTCTCTTGACTACCTGCCTGACTAGTCACTCCGAAGGAGTCTTAGCCATTAAGAAAGGCTATCTCAAAAGACAAGGTTCCTCCTTCTTTTCCTTAAATAAAAAGAAGCAAAAATCAAGACAAAAATATCCTGTTCATGCTAGCATTTAACAGTTCAGCTCGTAGAACGGATTTTTGCCAACCCTTCGTGGTTGATTTATTGCTATTTGTGTTAGGCGATTTATACCCAAAGAGCTCTTTGAAGAAATGGTCTACGAAAACCTGCGTTATCAGCGGGAGAATAAAACCCCTTTAGCCAAATACTGCCCCGTTTCCTCATTCTCAAAAACTAACTCTAGCGAAACTCCAGCCTCTTTTGCTCTTTCCCTTGCTATATCAAAACCTACATAGAGCCATTTAAACCATTCGCCTTTTTTGCCTCCGTACTCATATTGATAATCAATTTCTCCATGGTATTTACCAGAAGGAAGTTCGTCTTCAAACAAATAGCTTATATCGCTAGAGTCAAACAAAATTTGCCCATCGGGTTTAAGTAATGATTTGAGCTTCGTAAAAAAGCCCACTAAGTTTTGTAGTTCTCCCACCAAACCAATAGTATTCATCATTAACAGTAAAGTATCATAAGGTTCAGGTGTTGTAAAGTCGTACAGATTACCTGTAATAATAGATTTTACACCTTGCAAGTACATTACTTTAGAAGCTAGCTCCGAAATTTCTAATGCATCAACTTCAACTTTTTGTTTTTGAAGCTCAAGTGTAAGAGCGCCTGCACCTGCGCCAATATCAAGAATTCTACCTCTGCATAATTCCAATGCTTTTTGCTCTACATCAAAAAAGTCTTTTTTATCCCGAAAGAAAATATCTACAGGCATTTCATCTGGGTCTCCATAAGTGTTATGGATAAACACAGAGCCTTTTTCTTGCTCTAATGCATAATCGTAAATGGCTTGTCCGAGGAGGTCTTGCATATTGACTGAAGTAAAAACCAAAAATCGTTAAACATCATTCAATAATCATTTTATTCTTCGTTTTTTTGAATGATATGAAAAATTGGATCTCCTTATTTTTTGCTTTTGGTTGCTTTATGGCTCCAGCACAAAATTTAGTGCCAAACGGAAGTTTTGAAAGCATAAAAAGCTGCCCAAATTCTTGGGTGGATATTGTTCAAAAACCTGTCGCCTATCATTGGTATTCTCCAGATGCAGGCACTCCGGATTATTATAATACCTGTGGAACAAATGATGGGAAAGCACCAGACCTTTGGTCGGGTTATCAGTTGCCGGCAGAAGGAGAAGGATTTGCAGGCATATATAATTGGTCAAAATTTGATTATAGAGAATACCTTGTGGTTAAGCTAAAAGAACCTTTGATAAAGGACTCTACTTATTTGATAAGTTTTAAGTTCTCGAACGCGAAATACTCTGAATATGCCTGTTTCGATATTGGGTTAATCCTATCAATAGACTCTATAATATCCGATGGTTATATCTCAGTAATTAACTCTAGGAAGGATTCAAATAAATGGGATCCTGTAACTAAATGGGCAAAATTTGAGACTTTCTATAAGTCAATAGGAAATGAGGAGTTTGTGTTTATTGGCAACTTTTTCTCTAGCTCAAATCCTGATACTATTAAACGAGTTAATAATTATGTACACCCAATGCTTAACGGACGGTCGTACTTATATATAGATGAGATTATAGTAGAAACTAAATTTAAACAATACCCGATAGCCGAACCTTTTACAATAGACAATATTTATTTTGAATTTGATAAGTCGGCACTAACACCAAATTCATTTAAAGAGTTACAAACACTCGCCTCTTATTTAAAACAGCATACAGCCACCAACCTGGAGGTGTATGGCTTTACCGATGATGTAGGCGATAATGACTATAACGTCAAATTATCTCAAGAAAGAGCAAACGCTGTGAAGAGTTTCCTTATAAACCAGGGAGTGGTAGAAGAACAAATAAATGCTATTGGAAAAGGGGAATTCAACCCATTGGAAGATTCGGAAGAAGTGCGAACCAAGAACCGAAAAGTTGAATTTATTTTAAAATCCATCGATTGATAGGGCTTTGTGCTCCTCCGAGAAACCTTTTTGTAACTTTGTGAATCAACCACACCAAACTAGTTCCTATGAATAAACCTCTCTTACTTTTCTGCCTTTTTTTCTCATTACTAAGTTGCAATACAAATAATAAACGCTTAGAAGAACCCAGTACTCTAACCGAACTTTCGTTTGCAACAGGGTTTACCATTAAAGAGCAAGATAACTACACCTTAGTTACAATAAACGCCCCATACAAAAATGCAGAATCAGGGTTGCGTTATGTACTATATCCCCGAAACGGAACCAAACCAAAAGTTGAAGCAGATGCTTACATTCCTGTTCCTATTAAATCAATCGTATGTACTTCAACCACGCATATTCCATTATTAGATTACTTAGGCGAAACCGAAAAACTTGTGGGATTTCCTACAACAAATTATATCAGTTCTAAGCCCATGAGGGCTAGAATTAATACCGGTAAAGTGGTAGAACTGGGTATTGATAATGCTCTAAACATTGAAAAGCTCATTGAACTTAACCCTGAACTGGTAATGGCTTACACAATGACGAGCGATTTTGGACAGTTTAATAAAATTCAAGAAGCAGGTATCCCGGTATTAATTAATGCAGAGTATTTAGAGGCGGACCCTTTGGGCAGGGCAGAGTGGATTAAGCTAGCAGGCCTCTTATTTGGGAAAGAAGAAAAAGCCGATTCCGTTTTTACAATGATTACAAATGAATACCAAACCACTTTGGCTATTACAGAAAAGTTTGAATCCAAGCCAACAGTAATGAGTGGTTCTATGTATAGCGATACTTGGTATATGCCCGGGGGCCAAAATTATGCAGGTAAATTATTGGCAGATGCAGGGCTAAACTACCTTTGGAAGGAAGACACAACCACAAGTTTTTTAGCATTAAGCTATGAAACGGTACTTGAAAAAGCCAGTCAATCAAAGTATTGGATTGGTGCTAGTAATTTTAAAACATTAACAGAAATGAAGGCGGCCAACGAGCGGTATAGCTTTTTTGCCTCTTTTACAACAGGCAATGTATATTCCTATAATAAACGGATTGGGGCCAAAGGTGGTAGCGAGTTTCTTGAACTTGGCTATCTCCGTCCAGATTTAATTTTAAAGGACTTAGTAAAAATTGGTCACCCAGAATTGCTCCCGAACCACGAATTATTCTTTTATTTCAAACTACAGGAAAAGTAATAAGCAACGTCATTCCGGAGGAATCTTAACCATGAAAAAAATCAATGCAAGGCTAAGATTTCTCCGCTTTGCTACGAAATAACCTTCTAGCAGAAGATAAACCTTATCAATGCGATTTATTTAACCAATAAAGATGCCAGAGGGGGTGTTCTTATCTAATAAAAGAAAACTCATAAAGCTTGGTAAAATCTGTCTACTTTTGAACCTCAAATGAACACCCAATCCAATATATCATTAAAATTGATACTACTTATTATAGCAGTAGTCGTTGCTTTTATCCTTGATATTTGGCTTGGTAGCGTTAGAATACCAGTGGATGAAGTACTCTCTATTTTAACTGGTGGCGCATCAGAAAATCCAGCGTGGGAAAAAATTATACTTTTATTCAGGCTGCCCAAAGCAGCTACCGCTATTATGGCTGGTGGTGCCTTGGCCGTAAGTGGTTTAATGATGCAGTCATTTTTTAGAAATCCACTGGCTGGGCCATTTGTGTTAGGGGTAAGCTCAGGAGCAAGTTTAGGAGTGGCCATTTTTGTAATGGCTGGATTTTCGGGTGCATTGTTAATTAATTCTTTCGGAATTGTGATAGCAGCAAGTGTTGGAGCAGGCTTGGCTTTTTCCTTTGTGCTGTTAGCATCCATACGAGTTAAAGACAGCGCAACTTTATTAATCATAGGCTTAATGGTAGGCAGCATTACCGGAGCGGTAGTTGGCACTTTGCAATATTTTAGCTCAGCAAAACAATTGCAGGCGTTTACCATTTGGACCTTTGGATCCCTAAGTAATGTTAGCATCAAGGATCTTCCCCTTTTCTTTGGTTTCACAATTCTGGGTTTAGTGGTTTCTTTCCTCTTGTTTAAACCAATGAATGCTATTTTATTAGGGGAGCAATATGCGCAAAGCCTAGGAGTAAATATAAATAAGCTACGAAATGGAATTTTACTTTCTACTGGCTTATTAGCTGGGGTTGTAACAGCCTATTGTGGACCCATTGCATTTATTGGTATTGCTGTACCACACCTTACTCGTTCTATTATCCCTACTAGCGATCATAAAAAATTAATACCTTCTGTTTTTTTAATGGGTAGTTTAGTTTTGCTTATTTGCGATATTATTGCGCAACTACCAGGCAGCCAATTTGTGTTGCCCATTAATGTAGTAACCTCCATTTTAGGCGCTCCTGTAGTTATCTGGATCATCCTAAAAAGGCGCAACTTAGGCACTTCTTTTGGGTAACCACACAAAGTAAATAGCAACAATAACCCGACTTTTAAACTTAATAATGCTCAGATAGAATAAATTTTTTAGCTTTGCATCTTTATTGAAATAGAAATTATGGCAAATAACTTACTAAAAGGAAAAAGAGGAATCATTTTTGGCGCCTTAGACGAAAATTCGATTGCTTGGAAAACAGCAGAAGTAGTGCACGCAGAAGGAGGCCAATTTGTGTTAACAAATGCCCCCATTGCAATGCGAATGGGAAAAATAACTGAGCTTGCAGAAACATGTGGTTCAGAAATTATTCCTGCAGATGCAACCTCAATTCCTGATCTTGAAAATCTTGTTAGTAAATCAACAGAAATTTTAGGTGGTAAGCTTGATTTTGTGTTGCACTCTATTGGTATGAGCCCAAATGTTCGAAAAGGCAGATCGTATGGCGATTTAAATTACGAATGGATGCATAAATCATTAGATATCTCTGCGATGTCATTTCATAAGGTAATGCAAACCTTAGAAAAACAAGATGCTATGAACGAATGGGGTTCTATAATTGCCTTATCTTATGTAGCTGCTCAACGTACTTATCCTGATTATTCTGATATGGCGCAAGCCAAAGCAATGTTAGAGTCTATTGCGCGTAGCTATGGCGAACGTTATGGAACACTTAAAAATGTACGAGTAAATACTATTTCTCAATCTCCAACAATGACGAGAGCTGGTAGTGGAGTTGGTGGATTTGATGCCTTTTTAGAATTTGCTCAAAAAATGTCTCCTTTAGGAAATGCTTCAGCTGAAGCCTGTGCAGAATATATTACTATGATGTTCTCTGATTTTACCAGAATGGTAACTATGCAAAACCTTATGCACGATGGTGGTTTTTCTAATTCAGGAATGACCCAAAAAGTGATAGATCAGATTCTGTCAAAATAATTTTATAACCGTCATTGCGAACGGAGTGAAGCAACCTGTTCTAAGAGCAGGTTGCTTTTTTTATGTGTTAACAATAATCGGTAAGCCTAATTAGTATGGTAATATTTCCAAATGCAAAAATTAACATCGGTCTTAACATTGTTGAGAAGTTACCAAGCGGATACCATGCGATAGAATCTTGCTTCTACCCTATTCCTTTAACAGATGCATTAGAAATTATCGAAAGTAACACTCTCTCATTTACATCGTCAGGCATTGAAATACCTGGGAACGATACGGATAATTTATGCTTAAAAGCCTACCAACTAGTAAAAGAGCAGTATGATATACCATTCGTTTCAATTCATTTACATAAAAATATACCAATAGGTGCTGGTTTGGGTGGAGGGTCCTCCGATGGAGCTTTTATGATTAAATTGCTCAACGATAAGTTCGATCTCCAAATGGCACTGGAAGAAATGGAAATTATTGCAGGGCAACTAGGAAGCGATTGCCCTTTCTTTATTAATAACGAACCTGTGTTTGTAGAAGGAACAGGTAATAAATTTTCAAAAATTGATTTTTCATTACAAGGAAAATACCTGGCATTAATAATGCCTAAAATTCATGTTTCAACAGCCCAAGCATATAGTGGAATAAGCCCAAACAAACCTAGCTCTAATTTAAAAAACGGTCTAGAAACGTTGGGTCTTTCACAGTTGCAACCGGTTGTAAAAAACGATTTCGAAAAGCCCGTCTTTAACCAGTTTCCGGAGATTGAGATAATTAAAAAACAATTGATTAATGGCGGTGCTCTTTACGCTAGCATGAGTGGATCTGGCTCTGCTGTATATGGATTATTCGAAAGCAAGCCAACTTTTGAGTCTGTACATCCATTTCACGTGTTTCAATTATAGAAATCCACCCTTGAGGGAGATGCCCGAAGGACGTACTATTCTTTTCTCTTCCCGCGCAATAAGCTAACTTTAGAATCAAAAGGATTACCTGCTGAACGCCTTAAAGAAACAATTTGACCTGAATGCCAAACTGCATCTTCAATGGGGCCATTAATCTGGTTCCAGAACGGATATTCAGTAGCGCCATTTGGGTTTTGAAATACCATTTTAAAGTTTTCTAAATCTTTCGCAGTGCTCTTTTTAAGAATCTCGCTTGCCCTTTTTAAGTTATCAAGTGATTTGCCCCTCTTTTCTTCATAACTCCGAACTACAGTTTGAGAGGGCCTAATATTAGGCGTATTAGTTACGGAGTTGATAATTACAGTGGAGAGACCAAGAATGTGATCAATGGTTTCTTCTATGGTTCGGGCTTCTTCATTTGGTTTGAAAGAAAGATCCTCAGCCATTAATCCTTCTGTAGCCCAATAATATCTAAAACCCAAGCCATCAACCATACGAGCTACCGCATTTGTGGCCGTATATTCTGTAGGAGCTTCTGGAATTTGATAATAGAAATCTGTAGGATTTGCCTCTTGGGCATTGGCAAAAGAAAGAGTAGAGATGCTCAATAAAAAGGCAAATATGTTTTTCATGAGGTTGAATTAATTAAATGTAATAATAATAAAATCCCTTGCTAAACAGGTAAGCTCTAAACTATTTACCAAATCGTTTTAGGATACCTACAGAACCGATTGGAGAACTAAATTCAGTAGCACCTGATAATGAAATGTACTTAAAATAACCAAGGTTGATATCTCCGAACCATCCTTTCTTTCCAATAGCAACTTCTGTTCCAATCCCTAGAGAAAAGCCCCAATAATCAAGAAGCTCTTCCCGATCGTCATAAAACTGACTTTGGTAGATTGTTGCTGTATGTCCATAGCCTCCAAAACCTTGAATATATGGTCTTAAAACAGACCCTTTTACAAACACATATTTTGAAGTTAAATTTATCCCTAACGAACCAGACTTTACATTTGTTGAGCTGCCACTTTGGTACTTATCATACCAAGTGAAAACTGTTAACCCCATTTGAAATTTATCGGTAAAGTGCCGGTTAATAGGAATAGCCAGAGTTGTACCATTTTGAATAGATGGGGTATAACTTAACCCTGTGGACCATTTACCAAGCGTTTGTCCAAAAGAGATTGAAGAAACCCCAATTAAAGCTAATAGTAGCAAGTTTTTCATGAGATGAAGTTAAATATTATAAAAACAAATATCAAGTTTTCCTATATTTTTATATGCTATGGGCATATCATACTAATCTAAACTTGGAATTATCCACCAATCCTCCACCCTGTAAAGTATAAAAAATCGGTGCTAGGGTTTTGGTATCTATTATGCACCACATAAGTTAACGACCATTCATCATCGGTAAACCTACCTGTGCCTTCTATTTCATAATCACCAATAAATTGGTTTGGAATAGTCAATTTATATCCGTCATAATAGGCAAATACTTCTAAGCCTACATCATAAAAATTATAGATAATAACTTCATTGGAGTTACAACAGGATTTGAATATTTCTACACTATACGAAAAATATTGCTCAGTAGATTCGCTGTACTCATCTATTTGATATTGACCAACTACCTCATCACGAGCATCGTAATAAGCAGGTTCTTCGTTAATTATTAATTGGCAGCTCCCCACTAAAATAAGGAGCAAGAAAATTAGATTTTTCATAGCAACGTTCTTTTGGTTAATAAACCAGTTGCAAAGAACTTGCCAATTATAATAAACAGCACTCGAAAAGAGATGTGCTTAGTTTTGGCTTAGGCTTGCCAAAGTAATTTAATAATCGGATCGTGAGTATTAATAGTTTGAAAATTTAATTTAGCAATTTCAAAAAGTCGTTGGTAGCTTTTTCGTGCAGAGGGTTTTGCAAAAACACTTAATTTAACATCTTCAGTTTCGGCATTAATGGCAGCTACAACTTTGTTTGTAAATGGTTTCATAAGTCTAATCTGTGTTTGTAATAAGTAATACAGCTAATAAGATTTATACCCTCCTTTAAAAGTATTTTTTTTGTATCGAATAGCACTTTTGCTTTAATAACAACATTATTATGTAGTTATTAAAACCAAAATCGGTAATTGAAGATAACCTTCGTATATTTTTTTTATTTTAGAACCATGAAGAGACTGCTTTTCCTTTTGATCTTAATTGCTCTGTCTAGCACAAAAATTACGGCTCAAAAAATTATTGAAGATGTAATAATTAGGACAGATAGCACAGATTACTCCTTAAAAACACAAATAATTAAGCTAAGAAAGAGTGATTACTTATACCTCGTTCTTAGCAGGCTCAATCAAGAAGTTGAAGTTATAATTAGAACTAACCCTAAGATTAATGTGGATGAAGTACACCTTATTCGCACACCTGGGTTCGAGCAATTAGATTCCATCATTAAAACAGGTAAAAATACGTTTGTAGTAGATATTAGGTTTAGCTCTCTTTTCAATGTTGGATTTCCTAAACTGGCTTTTGAAATTTTTAGCGATTCTACAAGCACGGTTGAAGAAACTAAATTATACCCATTTATTTTTCCCACTCTAAAGGATTTAAACCCTCAAATTGAAATATTTAATGGGCAAGAAGTTACCATACCATTACCAATTACAAACCCTACGCTTATAAAATATACAGGCTTGTGGCAAACACAGGGCAACCTAGATTATAGGCTTATTAAAACATTAACAGGGCCGGCATTATCTATAAAACCCAATGCTTTAGGCTTACAATCATTAACGGTGGGTGTTGAGTCTATTAAACCGTTTTTAAACGAACACGGTAGCCTAACAACTGAATTATTCGATTTTAGAATTACTGTAAGAGTGGTGCGTTCTAAGTTTAACTACTTAAATTTTACAGAACCCACATATTTTTTTGAACCACAGGGGGAAAAAGCCATTACTGTTTGGTTTGATTATAACCCAAACATAAAGCTTAACAAAACTTACAGAATTGAAGACCAAGAAGGGCCTGGGGGTCGTTTAATTGGCGAAATTTATACACGTGCTTATGTGGAAAACCAGAATAAGGTAATAGCATCTATGCGAACCTATGCGCTGCACCAAGTAGAGGGAGGCTTGCTTTATGTAAAAGAAGGGGACAGGAATAGATTTTTTACAAATTTCAATATTTTACCAAAGCCATTTATAGAAAAAATATCTATTCTAAGGCAAGGCAAGGATTGGACTAGCAGCCAAATCGTATATCCAGGAGAAGAAATAGAACTTAAAATTCAAGGAACAGGTTTATCTAGTTCTGAAATAACCTTCGCAGATGGAAAATATAAAGCCATCCCAGATACGGTACGTAAGAATAACCAAGTCCGATTTTTTAGCCTAAAGATACCTGATAACATTAAAGAGCGATCGATACCAATTAGCCTAAACCAAAATACCACAAGCTTTGAGTTTTTGGTGAATGAGTACCAGCGCCCACGAAGTTTAGATTTTATAACTATAAATTATGGAGAAGGCGAGCATGAGCTTACAGGAGAAAAGTTTTATAACCCTTCTTTATACAATGGAGAAATTGGCGATGTTGTAATTAAGGCACATTTAGATAGAATAGATGCAGAATCTGAGTTTTATGGCGTGCAATATATCAATGTAGAAATTAGGCTTTGGGATAAAAATAATAGGCAGATTGAAACCCGAACGGTTGAAGATATAAAACTGGTTCCAGATAAATCCTCCGTTCGTCATTTGGGGTATAACCACGATAACGAATCGAGTGCAATTCTTAGAATTAATGATTTTTTGGTTAATAAAACCTATGATTTAAGGCCTTGGTCAAAAATTGAAATAACCATAGAACACGATAAATCTAAATATGGAGGCAATGGTTTTAAAAGCAAAGCCATCATCTACCGAAGCGATAAATTTTCGTTAGATATTGAAGTTTCGTTTCCTGCAGGCTTGTTTGTGGTGCCCATAGGGGTTTCTCAAGAAGTGAGCTCCCTAACAGGCTTAAGTATTGCATCTATGGCAAATTTTACGTTTTATAAAAAAGGGCAAATTAAAAAAGAACAACCCATTCGGTTGGGGCTTGGCTTTATAGCCCTTAATGCAATTAATAGCATAACAGGATCAACAGATGATAGCGACATAGGAGCGGTAGCTTTAATGTCATTCCAGCCGCTTCATTCAGATTCCAAAATTAATTTTCCGCTCTATGCAGGATTTGGTTACTTGTTTAAAGCAGAAAATTTATTCTTACTTATTGGGCCAGGCATAAAGTTTACGTTTTAGGTTAAGCTGTCTCTATTAAATCTCATCAATTAATAAGTCTATTTCTGTAAATCTCCTCATAATCAGCTAGTTTTGCAGCTTCAAAATTGATAAGAGATGATTTCAGCAAATAATATTTCGTTACAATACGGCAAAAGAGTACTCTTTGAAGACGTAAATGTAAAGTTTGGAGCAGGTAACTGTTACGGTGTAATTGGTGCAAATGGAGCAGGCAAGTCCACGTTTCTAAAAATATTAGCTGGCGACATTAGTCCTAATAGCGGTAAAGTAGTGTTAGAGCCAGGTAAAAGAATGGCTGTTTTACGCCAAAATCACTTTGAATTTGATGAAGAAACAGTACTTAATACTGTACTTAGAGGCCACACTACACTTTGGAAAATTATTGAAGAAAAAGAGGCCGTATATGCCAAACCTGACTTTAGTGAAGCAGATGGGAACAGGGCTGCTGAGTTAGAAGCAGATTTTGCTGAACTTGAAGGATGGAATGCTGAATCTGATGCTGCTGCTTTATTAAGTGGCCTAGGTGTTTCAGAATCGGAACATTTTAAAAATATGAAAGAGCTAAGTGGCCACTTAAAAGTGAGAATACTTTTGGCGCAAGCACTTTTTGGTAATCCGGATATTCTTATTCTAGATGAACCTACCAATGATTTAGATATTCAAACGGTATCTTGGTTAGAAGAGTTTCTCTTAGATTTTAAAAATACAGTAATCGTAGTATCTCACGATAGGCACTTTTTAGATACTGTGTGTACACATATTGCGGATATCGATTTTAGCGCAATCTCTCTTTTCACAGGTAACTACGCCTTCTGGTATCAATCTAGTCAGTTGGCCTTAACACAACGTTCTTCTTCTAACAAAAAAGCAGAAGATAAGAAAAAGGAATTGCAAGCATTTATTCAACGATTTAGTGCCAATGCTTCTAAATCAAAGCAAGCTACGAGTAGAAGAAAACTACTGGATAAAATTAACATAGAAGAAATTAAGCCTTCTAATAGAAAATACCCTGGCATTATTTTTACTCAAAATAGAATTGCTGGCGATCAAATTTTGCAAATTGATAACTTAACAAAATCATACCAAGGAGCACCATTATTTAAAGGCTTAGATTTATTTGTAAATAAAGGCGATAAAATCGCTTTTGTTGGACCAGATAGTTTGGCTATTACAGCTTTGTTTAAAGTATTAATGGGCGAAGAAGAAGCAGATAGTGGTGAGTTTAAATTCGGACAAACTATTTCTACTGCCTTTTTACCTAACGAAAACGAGTCTTATTTTAATACCAACGAAAATTTAATCGATTGGCTTAGAAAGTACTCCGAAGGAGAAAAAGATGAAGTATTTATTCGCGGGTTCTTAGGCAAAATGCTTTTTTCTGGAGAAGAATCTACTAAAAGTTCAACCGTACTTTCAGGAGGCGAAAAAGTTCGTTGCATGATTTCTAAAATGATGCTGAATGGTGCAAATCTTTTAATTTTAGATGAGCCAACCAATCACTTAGATTTGGAAGCTATTATTGCGTTTAACAACGCACTCAAGGAGTTTCCTGGTACAGTATTATTTACATCGCACGATCATAAATTTGTAGAAACCGTTGCTAATCGAATTATAGAATTACGACCAGATGGTTATACGGATAAGCTAATGACGTATGATGAATATGTAAATTGGAAAGAGGCGCAGGCTGCAGGGTAGATAAGGCAGAACAAGAAGAAACAAAAAGAGCCTCACATAAATTATGTGAGGCTCTTTTTGAATGTAGAATAATTTATCCGCTAACCTTTGAGCTGCTTTTAATTTTTTCTACAAATACTTTAGATGGCTTAAAGCTAGGCACATAATGTGCGTCAATAACAATTGCCGTGTTTTTAGATATGTTTCTAGCAATTTTCTTTGCTCTCTTTTTGTTTACAAAACTACCAAAACCTCTTACATAAATGTTTTCGCCTTCGGCCATTGAAGTTTTTACTACGCTAAAAAATGCTTCGATAGATGCTGTTACATCTCCTTTGTCTATTCCTGTTTTATCAGCAATCTCTGAAATTACGTCTGCTTTCGTCAAAATTGAAAAGTTTTAAATTTAAAAATCCTATAATTGGCTAGTAGCCAATATTTTTGCGCAAATTTAAACGCAAAGTTTTAATATAAAAATTATCTCAGCGCTATTTAAAAAAACTTTTAATTTTACTCTATTCCTTTGATTAACAAACAGTTTACTTCAAATATTATTAGTTGGTATAATTCTAATAAAAGAGCACTTCCTTGGAGAGAAACAACGGATGCATATCATATTTGGATCTCTGAAATAATACTTCAGCAAACTCGAGTTGCGCAAGGATTACCCTATTATTTAAAATTTATTGCGGCTTTCCCAACCGTACAAGATTTGGCAAGTGCTCAAGAGCAAGATGTTCTTTCTCTTTGGCAGGGCTTAGGCTATTACTCCCGTGCTCGTAATATGCACAAATGCGCCAAGGTTATAAATTCTGAGTTTGACAATGTTTTTCCTAAAAGTTTCGAGGAGCTGTTAAAGCTACCCGGCATTGGGCCTTATACTGCAGCGGCCATAAGTTCTTTGGCGTTTAATCTATCTGTACCCGTTGTTGATGGAAATGTGTACCGCGTATTAGCCCGTGTTTTTGGCATAGACAATAATATTGCAGATACCAAAAGCTTTAAATTATTCTTCGATTTATCGGGAGAGCTAATAGATAAAAAAATACCAGGGACCTATAACCAAGGAGTAATGGAGCTTGGTGCTACAGTTTGTCTCCCTCAAAACCCAACGTGTGATACTTGCCCTGTAGAAGTGGCGTGTTTTGCTAGAGCTAATAAAAAGCAAAAGGAGCTACCAGTAAAAATCAAAAAGAAAAGGAATAGCAATCGTTTTTTTACCTATTTGGTGTTAGAAATTGATGGTAAGTTAGCTATGAGTAAACGAGTAGGTAAAGGTATTTGGCAAGGAATGTTCGAGTTTTACTTAATAGAAACAGCTGCTCCAACGGAGGTAACTGAACTAGACAATACTGTGTTAACTAGAGCACTAAACTTAGGAGCCGTATTGGAGGAAGAAACTTGTTTGCCAAAACATATATTGAGTCATCAAACCATATATAGTTCTTTTATAAAAATCAAATATAAATCTGGTGCTCAAAGCGATAAGTTGTTGGCTGAAAATAACTTAGTTTTGTACTCGCAAACAGAAATAGAGGCGCTACCAAAACCTGTTTTGATTAGCAATTATTTGAATAGTGTTTCTAAATCCATAAATTTACAAGACTAACATAAAACCGATATGGCTGGAGTAAATAAAGTAATACTAATAGGCAATTTGGGAAAAGACCCAGAAGTAAGACATCTTGAAAACGGAACACCTGTTTGTTCGTTTTCAATAGCCACTTCAGAAACGTATAAAGACAGAACTACGGGTGAGCGAAAAACCAATACCGAATGGCATAATATTGTATTATGGAGAGGATTGGCTGAAGTAGCTGAAAAATATTTACACAAAGGCGATCAGGTATATATCGAAGGCAAATTAGTTACTCGTTCTTGGGAAAAAGATAATGTAACCCGTTACAGCACTGAAATTGTTGGAAATAATATGACAATGTTGAGTAATAAAAACCAACAAGGTGGTGGAGATGCAGGAAACCAAAGTGGATATTCTGCTCCTGCAGCACCTAGCCAGTCACAAGCTGCAGCCCAGCCTGCAAACCCTGCAGCGGTGGAGGCACAAAACAACCCAGAATTAGACGATCTTCCTTTTTAGTTAAGGCATTAAAACTATGTTCAATTTAGCAATCAGTGATTGGAAAATTCAATAGATGAACCTCCGAGTTGGGTCTTAAGCCAACTTTTAACACTTTCTGGAGGAACTGACACTTCCCTTATATTTCTTTTGCTTGTGGCTGGAGTTATACTTTTACTCCTAGTTATTTCAGCTATAATTTCTGGCTCTGAAGTAGCCTTTTTTGCGTTGTCAAGTGCAGAGTTGGAAGAGTGCGAATCCACAAATTTTAAAAAGGATAAGTTTATTTGCTACTTGGTAGCAAAGCCAAAGCAATTATTGGCCACTATACTTATCATTAATAATTTTGTAAATGTAGCCATTATTACCATTGCCACATTTGCTACTTGGCAAGTAGTTGGGCACACCAACGAAGGCCCTGTTTTGGCCATTTTGGCCACTGTTATTACCACGCTCATTGTATTTTTTGGGGAGATTATTCCTAAAATCTATGCCAACCAGAAAGGCCTCGCTGTTGCAAGGTTATCTTCATCAATGCTTTATTACTCTATGAAAGTAGTAAAACCCTTGGTTTGGGTACTTGTTTCAATGACGGGTGTGGTAGAAAAACGTATTAAGAGAAAAGGCTATTCTGGCTCCATTGAAGAGGTTAATCACGCATTAGAGCTATCTACCAAAATTGGAACAACGCAGCAAGAAAAGGATATCTTAAAAGGTATTGTTCATTTTTCTACTATTCCTGTTACGCAAATAATGAAGGCAAGGGTAGATATGGAAGCAGTAGATATTGCAACTTCCTTTCATGAATTAATGGATAAGATTAATAAAACTGGGTTTTCAAGATTGCCCGTTTTTAAAGAAAACCTAGATACCATTGAAGGAATTCTTTACATCAAAGATTTGCTTCCTCACATTTCTAAAGGAGAGAATTTTGATTGGCAACAATTATTGCGGCCAGCCTATTTTGTGCCAGAAGCCAAAATGATAGATACACTTTTGAAAGATTTTCAGGAGAAGCATGTGCATATTGCCATTGTAGTTGATGAGTATGGAGGGACAGAAGGCCTAATTACGCTCGAAGACATAATTGAAGAAATTGTTGGGGAGATTAGTGATGAGTATGATGAGGAAGAAGACTTTTACAAAAAAGTAAATACAAACACCTTCGATTTTGAGGGCAAAACCTCCATTAATGATTTTTGTAAAGTGGTAAAAGAGGATGCCATTTTATTTGAAGAAATAATGGGCGAGAGCGAATCCTTAGGAGGTATGATATTAGAAGTGCACACCCGATTACCCAATACAGGGGAGCAAGTAAAATTTGATAAATACACATTTACGGTTTTATCCGTTGATACTAAGAGAATAAAAAAAATTAGAGTAGTTATTGATGAAAAATAAGAGCTGGTTATTAATGGTGTTGGTGTTTTGGAGCTGTGAGCAAACTTACACGCCAAAACAAAGAGGCTATAATCGGTTAGATTTACCAGAGCATAGTTATAAAGCATTGCCCGATTCACTTCCTTATCAGTTTCAAATTTCTACGGCAGCAAAAATTCTACGCGACTCTTCCTACATTGCAGAGCGTTATTGGATAGATATTTACTATCCCAATATTGTAGCTAATGTACAGCTAACCTATAAATCGCTTAACCATAATGAACAGCTGCTTAAAGAGCTTGTGAATGATGCCTATAAGCTAACTTCTAAGCATCAAATTAAAGCCTATGCCATTAATGAAACCATTGTAACCACACCTTCCGGTAAAACAGCCGTGGTTGCTGAGTTAGAAGGAGAAGTACCTTCACAATTACAGTTTTTTATAACCGATTCTACCGAAAATTTTTTAAGAGGAGCCCTCTATTTTAGGTCTTCTACTAAAAATGACTCGTTGTCTCCTGCCATTGAATATATAAAAATGGATATTATCCATTTGCTCAATACCTTGGAATGGAAAGAGCCCAATAGTTTACAGCACTAACAAGCCTTAGAGAGATGCCTGTTTTAAAAAAGAAAGAAGGCAATAGGCTACTCCTTCGGAACCTCCTATAAACCAAGGTGACCTTTTTAATTTAGCGGCTAATACAACAGGATCTCAGCCACTAAAAATTAGGTGCTTGAAGGAGAGAAGAAAAAACAATCAAGAAAACCTTCCTAAAATTGCATTGGAATAATCCTATATATTCCGCATTTTAAAAATTGTGAAAATTCATTCACAAAGAAAAAGTGGTCGTTCACAAAGAACCCCTTGGTTTTGCGGTTTATTTTCATTAACTCTAAAGTTAGAAATCAATAGTAATTATCAAAAAAATACAAATTTTAACCAATAATATATGAAAACAAAAAAGGGATTAACTGTTTGGGTTCTTTTGCTGCTTGCCATAGGGGTAAGAGGGCAAGTGCTCGAACGACAAGTAATTGCTGCTACTGGTGGAGGAACTACTTCTCATTCATTTACAATGGGGGAAGTGCTCATTAGTTCACAGCAATTAGAAGTAACGGTAGGGTTTCAGCAGCCTGCTTTTTTAGAAGCAGGAGATGAACCTCTCGGATTGGAAGACATTACAAGCCATTTGAATGTGTACCCAACACCTACTGTTAACGAACTCACCATTAATGGCGACTTATTTGATGGCCAAGGAACAATAATTAACCTATTCACAGTTGAAGGCAAACGCTTAGATATTAGGGTTAATAGATTTGAAAAGGAAATTAAGCTAGACTTAAGCCAGCTGAAAGGCGGGTATTATTATTTGTCCTTACATAACGAAGCAACACAAACCGTTGCCAATTTTAAAATTTTAAAAAAATAATAGACCAATAAACTTAATACTATGATAAAAAGATACTTCTATATTTTTTCGGCTTCACTCTTTATACTGCTTACTTCTACTACAGGAGTTAAAGCGGATTTTAATGACGATAAGCTCGAAACCTTAGCGAGACAAACAAACAGTCCGCCTGATGGTATAAACTACCAAGCCGTTCTTCGCGATAATAACGGAGATATATTGGCCAACAGTGATGTAACTATGCAGTTTACACTTAGTGATGCCAATGGCGATGTATATGTAGAAACCCATACAGTAACCACCAATGCCAATGGCATGCTTACCTTGGTTATCGGTACTGGAACTCAAACATCAGGCACTGCATCAACATATGCAGCTATTGATTGGTCGGCAAGCATAGCTGTAAAAGTAGAGGCCGATTCGGGAGCAGGGTTTGTAGATTTAGGTACAAACGATTTACAAAGTGTACCTTATGCCAATTTTGCAGCTAATGGAATTACAAGTGCTCAAGCAACCGAAATTACGGCCAATACAGCAAAAACTGGAATTACTCTAGCACAAGCTGCTGAAATAGAGGCAAACACGTTAAAAGGAGGAGTAACTCCTGAACAAGCAACTGTGTTGGCCAATACAAGTGGCACTAATACAGGTGATCAAGATATTTCGGGTATTGCAACCAATGCAACTGCTATTGCTTTAAACACAGCAAAAACTGGAATTACTCCAGCACAAGCTGCTGAAATAGAAGCAAACACATTAAAAGGTGGTGTAACTCCTGAACAAGCAACTGTGTTGGCCAATACAACTGGAACCAATTCAGGAGACCAAGATATATCTGGTATTGCAACGAATGCTACAGCTATTACTACTAACGAAACAGCCATTGCTTTAAATACAGCAAAAACTGGTATTACATCAGGACAGGCAGCTGAAATTACGGCCAATACTGCTAAAGCAGGTGGTGCATTTGCAAATACAGCTAACGTAATATTTGCTGGAGATGTAGACGATGATTTCTTATTTGGATCTACGCAGTTGGCTGATGTTGCAGGAATTGATGATAACAACCGTATGTATTTTGATAAATCAAACGGAGCATTTAGAGTAGGCGGAGCAACTGGAACGGAATGGGATACTCCGGGCTCCTATTCTTTTGCAGCAGGTCTAAATAATAAGGCTGATGGTCCTTATACTACCATAGGTGGTGGATTTAATAATAGGGCTAATTATGAAAGTTCTACCATAGCTGGAGGGTATAATAATGTCGCTAATTATAGTTATTCTACCGTAGGCGGAGGCTATAGTAATACGGCTTATGGCTCAAATTCTACCGTAGGTGGAGGGGCTAGAAATGACGCCAATGGTTATTATTCTACCGTTAGTGGAGGGTCAGGCAATACCGCTAATAGTTCTTATTCTACCGTTAGTGGTGGATCCGGCAATGATGCTTCTGCCTATTATTCAACCGTAGGTGGAGGGTACAAGAATACCTCTTCTAGTAATAATTCTACTGTAGGTGGAGGAACTAATAATACCGCTTCTGGTTATAATTCTACTGTAGGTGGTGGTAACAGCAATACCGCTAATGGTAATAATTCTACTGTAGCGGGTGGCAAATATGTAAATGCACAAGCTTTTGGCGAATTTGCTACTGGAACGTATTCTTCAGATGCAGCTTCTGCAGATGCAAGTAGCTTTGTGGCTACCGACCGCTTATTTACGCTCGGTAATGGAACAGGTGTTGGTTCAGAGAGCAATGCAATGGTCATCTTAAAAAATGGAGATACTGATATTAATGGCAACCTTGTTGCCAATAGCTTAGGAGTAGATGGCGTATTTACCTTGCCTACTACCGATGGTACAGCTGGCCAAGTATTACAAACAGATGGTAGTGGTGCCGTAAGCTGGCAAACCGCTAGTGGTGGTGCTAGTTATGCTGGTACAGGAACAGGATCTTTTGTAGCGGGAGCTGCCAATAATGTTGCTTCTTACGAATATGCCACGGTCAGTGGAGGACAAAATAATGGTGCCTCTGAAAAATGGACTACCATAGGTGGTGGTGTTAACAATAATGCAACTGCACTTGGAGCAACAGTTGGCGGAGGTGTAGCTAACAATGCTACTGATATAAGATCAACAATAAGTGGTGGTTTCTTAAATACTGCTTCCGGGGGGATAGCGTCAATAGGTGGAGGATGGGAAAATACTGCAGGTTATACTGGAACGACTGTTGGGGGAGGAAGAGATAACAATAATTACGGAGGTTATGGGACAGCGGAGGATTGCATAATACCATTAATGGTCCAGCAAACAACTCAACGATATCAGGTGGAGTAAGCAATACGGCTTCAGCCCAATATTCAGCAATTGGTGGAGGCAAATGGAATAATACATCAGGAAGATTCTCCACAATTCCTGGAGGAAAAGGATTGACAGCAAGCTCATTTGTAGAAACTGTAATTGGCGTCTATAATACTCTTGTAACGCCAATTAATGCTAATGGATTTGACCCTGCAGATCAATTGTTTGTAGTAGGAAATGGCACGAGCTCAGGAGCGAGAAGCAATGCAATGGTTATTCTTAAAAATGGTAATACCGATATTAATGGCAACCTAGTAGCCAATAGTTTAGGCGTAGATGGTGTATTTACCTTGCCTACTACCGATGGTACAGCTGGCCAAGTATTACAAACCGATGGTGCTGGTGCAGTTACGTGGCAAACCGCCTCTGGTGGTGGAGGTGGTGCATTTACCACAGCCTCAAATTTAACTTCAAACAGTGGTGGTGACTTAGCCAATGATGATTTCTTATTTGGTTCTGCACAATTGGCAGATGCTGGAAATGCAGCTGAGGATAACCGGATGTTTTTCGATAAGTCAAATGGAGCGTTCAGAGTTGGGACAGCTCAAGGTAATCAATGGGATTCACGAGGGACAAATTCTTTCGCTGCGGGCATAAATAATATTGCTGCGGGCAATAATTCGACAGTAAGTGGAGGGTTTGGTAGT